>JAJFGM010000559.1 GCA_021776145.1 Kiloniellaceae bacterium
CAAGCCCTGCGAATGAGGGCAATGCCGAACGAATACGCCATGCGTGGCCTGGCATAGCTGTCATAGTGGGCCCTTAGCATGCAGACTCCTGTCCGCGACGTGGACCCAGGATCACAGAACACCGGATATCGAAACTTAGGAAAGGCGGACTATGACCGACAAGGGACGGGATTTCGGAGACCATAGCTGGATCCAGGCGGAACTGCAGGACAGCTTCGACGAAGAGCTCGAGATGGAGCTCGACGACCATCGCATCAGCCGCGAGCTGCGCCAGATCGCCAGCCTGAAGCACAAATCGACGGTCGATCGACGCACCTATTTCCACGAGCTGCTGCGGCTGCAGGCCGAACTGGTGAAGCTGCAGGACTGGGTCGTGCACAACAAAGTCAAGCTCCTGGTGGTCTTCGAAGGCCGCGACGCGGCCGGCAAGGGCGGCGTCATCAAGCGCGTCACCCAGCGGCTCAACCCGCGTGTCTGCAAAGTCGTCGCACTGCCGGCGCCGAGCGAGCGGGAAAAACATCAGTGGTACTTTCAGCGTTACGTGTCGAACCTGCCGACCGCCGGCGAGATCGTCCTCTTCGACCGCTCCTGGTACAACCGCGCCGGTGTCGAACGCGTCATGGGCTTTGCGACGCCGGAACAGGTCGAGGAATTCTTCAACGACGTCACCGAGTTCGAGCGCATGCTGGTGCGCTCCGGCATCAGGTTGGTCAAATACTGGTTCTCGATCACCGACCAGGAACAGCAGCTGCGTTTCATGATGCGCATCCACGATCCCATCAAGCAGTGGAAGCTCAGCCCCATGGACCTGCAGTCGCGGATCCGCTGGGAGGATTACACCAAGGTCAAGGAAGAGATGCTGGAGCGCACCAATATCCCCGAGGCGCCCTGGTCGATCGTCGAGGGCAACGACAAGAAGCGCGCCCGCCTCAACTGTATCCACCACCTGTTGCAGCAGCTGCCTTACGAAGAGGTGCCGCACGAGACCGTCCATCTGCCCGACCGCGTCTTCAATCCGGAGTACGAACGCAAGGTCCTGCCGCAGGAGCTCTATGTGCCGGATATCTATTGATAGCGGCGGGTCGCGGGAACCGGTTTGCGGCCAGGCGCAGACCGAATGAAACGAAACACACACACGAGTACGGGAGCGTGGCATGGCCATCATCAAAATTCAGTTCACACTATTTTCGGCGTTCTATTCGCCGTTGATCTCGACAATGTCCGGCGGATTTCTCGCCGAAGAGGGGCTGGAGGCTGATTGGTCCATCTCGCCGCCCGGCAAGTCCGCCATCGAGGCGCTGCTGGACGGTTCTATCGACGTCGTGCAGTCGGCGCTGAGCCAGGGTTTTACGACACTCGGCAAGGGTGAGACGCCCAAGGTCAGGCATTTCGCTCAGATCAACGAGATGGACGGCTTCTTCCTGACCGGCCGCGAGGCGGATCCGGATTTCACCTGGGACAAGCTGGAGGGCGCCGACCTCGTCTGCTTCAAGGGCGGCCAGCCGCGCGCCATGTTCGTCTATGCCTGCCACAAGGCGGGCATCGATTTCGACAAGATCAATGTCATCTGCCCCGGCGGCGCCGCGGACATCGACAAGGCCTTCCGCGAGGGCCAGGGGCAGTACGTCCAGCAGCAGGGGCCTTTCCCCCAGCAGCTTCAAAAGGACGGTGTCGGCCATGTGATCGCCCAGGTGGGCAAGCAGATCGGCCCCTGTGGTTTCTCGTCGCTCTGCGCGACACCGGAGTGGCTGGAAACCGACATGGCCAAGGCCTTCATGCGGGCCTACAGGAAGACCCGCGCCTACATGAACGAAACCCCCGCCGGCGAAATCGCCAGGGCCGAGAAACCCTACTTCCCCGACATCGACGAGGACGTCTTGGCGGATTGCATCGCAACATACCAGGCCTTGGGCTGCTGGACGCCGCATGTCGAGATCACCCGGGACGCCTTCGCGGTGATCCTCGACGTGTTCGAGCACTTCGGCACGCTGAAGGAACGCTACACCTACGATCAGGTCTGCTGTCCGCCGCCGGCTACGGCCTAAAGGTTTTTTTCGTCCCCATCGCGGGCGACGATGAGGGCGTCGAGGCCGTAGCCGGCCGGACCGTCGTTTCCTTTTGGCAGCACCAGGAAGGGGTTGATGTCGATGCTGGCAACCCGCGGCCCGGCGGCGGCGGCGAAGCGGGAAAAGCCCGCCAGAACCTCGGCCAGGGCGTCGAGGTCGGCGGGCGGGCGGCCACGCGCGCCGTTCAGCAGCGGAAAGCCCTTGAGCTCGCGCATCATTGCCATTGCCTCGTCCGGCCCGAAGGGCGCGAGGCGCAGGGCGACGTCCTGGAAGATCTCGACGAAGACACCGCCAAGGCCGTAGGCGACGGTGGTCCCGAAGACGGGATCATACTGCGCACCGATCAGCGTCTCGACCCCGGCCGTGGCCATGGGCGAGACCAGGACCTCGTCGGCACCGGCGGGGCCGGCCGCTTCGCTGGCCCGCGCCACCAGGGTGGCATAAGCCTCGCGCACCGCCGCGTCGGTCTCCAGGTTCAACAGCACGCCGCCAATCTCGCTCTTGTGGCGGATGGCGGCGGCGTTGGTCTTCAGGGCGACGGGAAAACCGAGCTCTTCGGCCGCGGCGACGGCGGCCTCGGCCGAGGTCGCCAGGCGCGCCGCCAGCATCGGCATGCCGGCCGCCTGCAAAAGCTCGCGCGCCTCGAACTCGCTCAGCCGGCGCCGCGGGATCTCGATCGGTTCAGGCGAAGCCATGGCCGGCCGGGCCGGGGCGTCGAAGCTGCGCGAAAAGTCGCTGAGCGCGGCGATGGCCGTGATGGCGCGGCCGGGGTCCTCGAAGACGGGAAATCCGGCGGCCTCGTAGCGGGCGACGACTTCGGGTGTCGCGACGAGCGAGAGGATGACCAGACGTTCGGGGAAGTCGCGGCGCAGCTGCGCCAGGCGTTCCAGCAACTCGTCGACGATGTAGGGCGAGGCCGCGACCATGGTGAAAAACGCGAGGATGACGTCGTAGCCGCCCTCTTCGAGCATCAGTTCGAAGTTGCGCGACACCAGGCTGAGGTCGTTGAAGGCCTGGGCGGTGATGTCGACGGGGTTGCGCGGCGCCGCGTAGGGCAGGCTCTCCTTCAGCTTGGCCTG
>JAJFGM010000560.1 GCA_021776145.1 Kiloniellaceae bacterium
GTCCCGCGTCGAACAGCGCAAGATCGGCTTCGAGGTTGGCGTGCCGCCGCCGGGCCGCGGCCTTAACTTGCGAATTGCAGAGCCGGAAAGGAATTCGACCGTCATGTTGAGCACGCCCCGTAGCCATCGCGGCATGGTCACCGCGCCGCATCATCTCGCCTCCGAGGCCGGCTTGCGTGTGCTGCGCGATGGCGGCAATGCGCTGGAGGCGGCGCTGGCCGCGGCCGCGACGGTGGCCGTGGTTTATCCACACATGAACAGCATCGGTGGCGACGGCTTCTGGCTGTTTTGCGCGCCCGGCGAACCACCACGCGCCATCGATGCCGCCGGCACGGCCGGCGCCGTGGTCGACGTCGAGCATTTTCGCCGCCAAGGCCTGGCGGCCATCCCCTTTCGCGGCCCGCAGGCGGCCTGCAGTCTGGCCGGGGCCCTGTCTGGCTGGGAGTTGGCTTTCAGCGCCGCCCGCGCCTGGGGCGGGGGCCTGTCCCTGGAACGGCTTTTGGAGGATGCGGTTCACCACGCCGAGGCGGGTTTCGCGGTGACCCGTTCGCAGGCGCTGCTGACCGCCGCAAAACAGGTGGAATTGGGACCGCAACCCGGCTTCAGCGAGGTCTTTCTATACGCCGGCGTGGCACCGCGACCGGGCAGCCTCTTCAAGCAGCCGGCCCTGGCCGCGACGCTGCGGCGGCTGGCGAAAGCCGGCCCGGATGATTTTTATCGTGGCGAACTGGCACGCTCGGTGGCCGCCGATCTCGCGGCCTGCGGCAGTCCCCTGGGCCTGGCGGATCTGCAAGCCTATCGCGCCACATTTGTCGAGCCGCTCAGCGTGCGGCTTTCCGTCGGCAGGCTCTACAATCTGCCGCCGCCGACACAAGGCCTTGCCTCGCTGATTATTCTGGCGCTCTACGACCGGCTGCGGCCGGCTGCTGCCGAGGGTTTCGACTTCGTGCATGTCCTGGTCGAAGCGACCAAGCAGGCGTTCCTGCTACGCGACCGGGAGATTGCCGACCCCGGCCGCCTGCGGGCGCCACCGGCCAGCTTCCTTGCGGCAGAGGTGCTCGATGACCTGGCGTCGCGGATCGATCCGGCGCGGGCCCTGCAATGGCCGCAACCGGCGGCGGCGGGCGACACAATTTGGCTTGGTGCGGTGGATCGCGCCGGGCGCGCCGTTTCCTACATTCAGAGCACCTATTGGGAGTACGGCTCCGGTGTCGTGTTGCCGCAAAGTGGCATCACCTGGCAGAACCGCGGCGCCAGTTTCAGTCTCGACCCGTCACATCCCCGCGCCGCGGGGCCGGGACGCAAGCCTTTCCATACGCTCAACCCGGCACTGGCCCTGTTCGACGACGGTCGGGTGCTTTCCTATGGCTGCATGGGGGGCGAAGGCCAACCCCAGACCCAGGCCGCGGTGTTCGCGCGCCATGCGCTGCATGGCCAGGAATTGCAGGCCGCGGTGACGGCGCCGCGTTGGCTGCTTGGACGCACCTGGGGCGAGGAGAGCACCAGCCTCAAGCTCGAAGGGCGTTTTCCGGCTGAACTCGCCGACGAACTCGCGGCGGCCGGGCACACGATCGAACTTGTGCCCGATTTCACCGATGTCATGGGACATGCCGGGGCATTGCTGCGCCATCCCGACGGTCTTATCGAGGGCGCCAGCGATCCGCGCAGCGAGGGTGCGGTCGCGGCTTTCTAGAGCCTTTCGGTCGTGCACACAAAATAGCGGCGCCCACAGGAGCGCCGCTTTAATTCGTGACGCGGCCGCGCGGCGGCGAAGGATTCACCGCACGTAAACATGCACCTCGTTGACCTGGGCCTGCGGGCTGCTGGTTGCCGACAGGGTGATACGATCGGCCGGCAACCCCATGTTGGTCAGCGAGCGCAGCACGTCCTCGGCATTGCGTCGCGCCTTGTTGGTGTCGAGCGCAATTTTCGCCGAGTTGCCGACGGCCGGCGCGACCGCGACCAGATCGAACCCGGCGTTGGGGCGCCGCTCCAGGGCCGCGCTGACAACGGTGAAGAGGGCTTGCTCGTAGTCGATATTCGGACGGTCGAAGCGGATGACGACCAGCGGTTGGCGCTGTCCAACAAGGGCGGCGGCACCGCCCTGCGGCGGCGGCGCCGGCACGCCGAAGGCGCGGCTGGCGAGAGATCCACCGATATACTCGCCGTTGTCGATGGCAATCTGCATCGCCGTCAGATTCAGGCGTTCGGTCGAGAAGTAGTTCTGTGTACGCGCAATGTCATCAGTCAACTCGTTGAGCAGACGGTCGATGACAACCACTGTCTTGTTGACCTCGTCTTCAAGGAGTGCCAACTGCCGGTGATCGTCCTCGACGGCGCCGCGCAAATCGAAGGTCGCGCGTGTCGATTCCAGCAGGAACGAGGCGAGGGCCGATGTCGAAGAGGCCTCGTTCGACAGGCTGTTCAGTCCGGCGATACTTGCGCCGACCTGCTGCAATTCGTTCTGCGCCTGATTCCACTGCGCCACCAGTTCGGGGTTGCCGGGCGTCGTGCCGACCTGCAGGCGCGCGTTCATCGCGCCCACCAGACTGTGATAGTTGCCGGCAAACTGCCGTGCCGAGACGCGTTGTGTCTGCAGTTGATCGTTGTGGCTGTTGACGCGGCCCTGCAGCCGCGCCAGGTCGCCACGCAGCGAATCGACCTTTTGCCCAACCAGGGTGCCCGAGGGCTCACCAGGGGTGACGCCGGGCGACTGGAAGGTGCTGGTGCCGAGGATCGGTGGCGCGACTGGCTGCTGGCCGTCCGGTGCCTGGGTGTTTGATGTCGCCGTGCCCGCCGCCGTCGATCCACCGCTACTGGGCTCCGTCGGATCCAGCGAGGGCCACAGCGCATCTTCGGTAAAAGAGCATGCGCCCAGGAATAGCGTGACGCCGGCAACCGCAAGGGTCTGGCGAATGGTCGACAAATCGATGCTCGGCATGAAGTGTTCCGTCAAGACTTCCTACGGCGGCAATTACCACAGGTCTTAAACGAGTGTTGCTGCCCGACCCCCCTCTGTGGTGGGCCGATAGTAATGGAAGCACTTTGGCCGTACAAGCGCCAATTCCCCAGCCATTTAGATGTAAAACCGGGTGTTTTTTATTGCGATTTGTGCCTCTTGCACCGCTTCGTCCCTTCGAGTAATGTCCGCCCGCTCCGCACGCCGAGGCGCGGTCGCAAGCAGACCTCCCCGGCGCGATCCCCGCGGTTTCAAGCGCCCGTAGCTCAACTGGATAGAGCATCTGACTACGGATCAGAAGGTTGGGAGTTCGAATCTTCCCGGGCGCGCCAATTTCTTTCAAAGACTTAGAGCCGAAATCCCAAATCCGCCGAATCGCGAAGTAACCAATAAGTCACCACGCGAGCCGATTTAGTGAGCCGGGTTTTTGGACCAGGGTAGGCACTGTCCGGCACGACGACAGCCAAGGCAACGTGCGAAAAAAAAAGGCCCCGCCGTCCTGACGGGGCCCTCTCATCACTGAGTCCCAGGCTAGAGCAATATCCGATCAGGTCGAACCACAAAAGTTCAACCTGTTCGGATCAAAATTGCTCTACACATTAACGAGTTAGAGTGTCTATATCCGTTCACTTGGATCGCTGAAAGCGATTCCAAGTGAACGGATGACGCTCTAGTGGATCGACTCTAACGCTTGGTGCCCACGTCTGACGGCAGCGATGATTTTGTCGGGTTCTTTGGTCCAAACGAATGGTTTTGGGTTGTCATTGGTTTCGTTGATAAATCGGTTGATGGCGGCCTGGAGGTCAACGACTGAGTGGAAGACGCCGCGTTTAAGGCGGCGTTTGGTGAGCTTGGCGAAATATCCCTCCACGAGATTGAGCCAGGAACTCGATGTCGGGGTGAAATGGAAGGCCATCTGGGATGTCGCCCGAGCCACTCTATGACCTTTGGATGCTTGTGGGTGGCATAGTTGTCGAGGATCGCGTGAATGGTCTTACCGGCCGGGACGTCGCGCTCGACGACTTTGAGAAAGCGGATGAATTCCTGATGGCGGTAGCGCTGCATGTTACGCCCGATAACCCGGCCGTCGAGCACCGAGAGGGCGGCAAAGAGTGTGGTCGTGCCGTTGCGCTTGTAATCGTGGGTCATGATGCCGCAGCGTCCCTTTTTCATCGCATCACCAACTTTCGGGTATAGCTCGTCGAGGGCCTGGATCTGGCTCTTCTCGTCCACCGACAACACCACGGCATGGGCCGGGGGATCCATATAAAGACCGACGATATCCCTGTTTTTGTCGGCAAAGGCGGGGTCGTTGGAGACTTTGTACAAGCGCCAGCGATGCGGTTGCAGTCCGTGCGAGCGCCAGACCCGCTGCACCGAGCTGAGCGAGACACCCACCGCCTTGGCCATGACCGAGCCTGTCCAGTGCGTGGCCTCGCCCAGCGGTGGCTCTTTGGTAAGGGCCAGGATCTCCTCGACTTTGGCCAGTGGCAAAGGCGCAATGCGCGAGGGCCGCGTCTTGTCGTGCAACAGCCCCGCGACACCTTCCTGCATGAAGCGTTCCTGCCAGCGCCACACGCAGGTCTTCGACTTGCCGGTCTCACGCATGATCGACATGGTGCCAAGACCCGCGGCGCTCAGGAGGATGATCTGCGCCCGCCAGACATGCTTTTGGGCACTGTTTCGGTCCGCAACCACTGTCTCGAGACGACAGCGAACGGCGGCACTTACTGTGATGGATATTCCTTCGAGCATCGCCCCGACTCGCACTCACCAGGCAAAAAGGGAATCCCAATTCGGACTCTTCCCTTAAATTTTATCCACTAGGAGTAGACCGGACGTCGCGCGGACATGGCCGGGAGGTCTCGAAATAGCCTAAAACGGGCCTTTAGAAACAACTAATTAAATTCCAGCGTTCGGGCTGTCGTTGCCACAATTTGGCACATCGAGATGCCAGTGGCGGGAGCCGTCCACAGCATCAAAAGCACGCCTCAGCACCTAGCCTCATCCATGTCCGGCGTCACGGGTAAAGCAGTCCAAATCGCCGCGAGTGTCTGGTTAGCGCTCGAAACTCACTGTCATGGGGCAGGGTCCGCGAAGACCAGGGATAGCTGAATTAACAAATGGAGAACCCTCTTGCGTGATATTGAGACGGTGACACACTGTTTGGGAGGTTCAGAGTCGCCGTGACGCCGGCCTTGGAACATTCCAGAAGCTGTTCGCCGCTGAAACAGCCCCGGTCGGCAACCACACCCAAGCACGCGATATCGGTACATTCGGCAAGTGCGAATTGGCAGGCTTAGCGAATGATCAAACTGACACTCAACGGGTTCGAGGTCGACTTGGCGGCGTGTGTGCGTTTTGCCCGGAAGGAACATGGTAAGGGCCCTCTGTCGCTGCTCGTAGACATTCTGCGATTGCGCCTCGGGCGCAATCGCCTTGGGGTGAAGGAGTATTTCGTCTTCGGACTCTACGACGACCGTCGCTTCGATTTTCGCGCCAAGTCCGAATTTCTTGGCTGGCGACGAAGGCGGCACCTCTACAAGAACCATATTCCGCCCGAGTGGCTGGCAATCGCCCACGACAAACTGATCACCTACGCCGTCCTGACCAGTCACGGACTGCGACAACCCGAGCTGCGCGGCGTTTATCATGCCCATCGCAGTTTCGCGTCCATTCCAGCGCCGCATAATCCCGATCAGCTGAAGCGATTTCTCCGCGAGGAGATCGACTATCCCTTTTTCATGAAACCGGTTTGGGGTGAAGAAAGTCAGGGTGCCGCGAGTGTCGAATCCGTGGATCGCACAAACGACCTGTTGATCATGCCGGACGGCGCCAGAGTTTCGATCGACGACTTTGTCGCCAGAATCGACAGCGAACGACGTTCATACTGTGCCGGCATCACCGCGGATTTTGGGTATATGTTCCAGGAACGGCTGAAGCCGCACCCGAAACTTGAGGAAATTTGCGGCGCCTGTCTTTCCTCAGCCAGGATCATCGTTCTGGTTGGCCAAGACGGGCCCGAGATCATTCAGGCGGCCTGGAAAATCCCGACTGGGCAACACATAGCCGACAACTTTTGGCGACAGGGAAATATGATGGCGTCCATAGACGCAACAACCGGCCGCGTCGGATCGGGTTATCACGGGGCCGGCCCAAGCCGGCAGTTTTTCGAGCGCCACCCAGATAGCGGCCTACCATTGACGAACCTTGTCCTGCCGGACTGGGACTTGGCACGGGAGGTCACCCTGGCCGCTGCCGCCTGCCTGCCCGGCATGCCCTTTCAGGGTTGGGATATCGCCTTTTCCTCGCAGGGGCCCATCGCCCTCGAAGTCCAACCTATCGGCGGCGTGAGAGGCACGCAGCGGTCCAACAACGCCGGTATTGGTAATGACCACCTCTATCAATTCGTCGACGGGCTTTCGGGTCAATAGTCTGCCAGGCCGGAGTTTTGGGGGCGGGCCGTACAGGCATTGACACGTTAACTGGTGCGGTCGCCAGAATTCGATC
>JAJFGM010000057.1 GCA_021776145.1 Kiloniellaceae bacterium
CCAAACCCGGCGCCGCCCCGGCCCCAGGGCCGGGGCGGACGGATCCGGGGCCGCCTAACGATACCAGATGTCTTACTTGGGCTGCCGCGGATGGACAACCTTGTGCGATGCCCATTCCAGCGGCGCCACGACATTGTAGGCACCGTCCTGAATCTGCCGCAGGACCATTGGCTTGGCGATGTTGTTGCCAGCTTCCGAGAACTTGATGTTGCCGTAGAAGGTCTTCATGTCGATGGCGGCCAGGGCATCGCGAACCTTTTCGGTGTCGAACGACTGGGCGGCTTCGAAGGCCTCTTTCCAAACCAGAACCGCGGCCGAAGCCTGCGCCGACTGATAGGGAACGCCGGCTTCATAGCCCTCGAACGTCTCCTTGAACGCCTTGTCGTAGTCGGCGGCGCTGCCGAAATAACCGTCGCTGTAGCTCAAGGTTTCGGCCCATTGCGTGGGACAGAGGAAACCATTTACGGCACCGCCGAAATTCTCGGTGACCTTGGCGGCCTCGCAGTGCGTCATCGCCACCATAGGCGTGTCGATCTGCATCTCGCCGATCTGGCGCGCCGCCGTCACCGCGCCCTTCGAGTGGCCTGAAACCAGCAGCAGGTCGGGTTTCAAGGCCTTGACCTTGGTCAGGGTCGCCGACATATCGCTGAGATCACGCGGCAGTTTGTCGTCGATAACGATCTTCAAACCGTGTTTCTCAATATCGTCGACGACACCGGCGCGCACGTCGAGCGAGAAGGGATCGTTCTCGAAGGCCATGGCGACCTTGACGTCACCTGGCGCCTTGCCTTGCTGCTTGGCCAGTTCGGCCGCAAGGGCGATGGAGCTTGCGAGGTACTGCTCGGAGGTCGACAGCACCGCAAAGAGATACTTGTACCCTTGAGAGAAAAGCGAACGCGAGGCACCCTCGGCCTCGACCATCGGGATCTTGTATTTTTCGGTGATTGGCGCAGCGGCCTTGGTGGTCGCCGAGCTGTACGGCCCAAGCATGTATTTGACGCCGTCCTGCTTGATCAGCCGCTCGAGCAGCTGTGCGGTACGCGCCGGGGTCGATTCATCGTCGTAATAGACGACCTTCAGCTTGTAGGCCTTGCCATCGACCTTGACGCCGCCCATCTCGTTGATGCGTTTGACCGCTATGTCATAGCCGTTTTGGGCATGAATGCCGTTGGTCGAATACTTGCCGGTGAAGGAGATCGCGGAACCGAGGATGATGGTATCGCCCTCGACCTTGGCCATGGCCGGGGTAACAGCCAGCGCCAGCGACCCTATGGCAACCGCACCGACCAAGCATTTCACTTTGAATGAGCTCACTGTTTCCTCCCTTGCCCTAATTTTCAGGCGTTATTTGTTTGTTGTCTGCTTGATTCGCGAACCAGGTATTTTGAGGAAGAGGATATCGCGGCGAAGCTTGGGTGCAAGCCCTTTTCCCAAACCCGCGCGACAAGCCGCGTTCGGCGCCGCCAACTTGGTTAATCCGGGAGTTAATTCGGGGATTAATTCGGGTTTAACGCCGGCCGAGGCGACTGCGGCTCATCTCGGCCAGATCCCTGTCCATGGAATCGCGCAGCGACCTCGCCGACAGAAGCGAAGACACGGTGGTCAGCGGGCTGGCAACCGCCGTGGCCTGCCCCTGATCCGCGAGCGCCGGAGCCTCGCGCCGGGTCATGCGATAGACGGCGAAGGCGCCAATGCCGCCATGCACCGCGGCAAGGAAGAAAAAGTAGCTCTGCGTGCCGGTCACCTGCATCAGATAGGCGGCGATAATCGGCCCGATACTGGCGCCGATGCCGACGAAAATATAAAGCGTGCCGCTGGCGGCGACCATCTGGTCCTGGGTCAGGTGGTCATTGGTATGGGCCAGGCACAAGGAATAGAGCGGTAGGCACATGGCGCCGAAGAGGGCGATGAAGCCGAACAGCAAGAGCGGCGATTGAGTGCCCCAAAAGGCGCCGCCAAGGGCGAAGAGCGCGGCCATGAAGGTCACCCCTGTCAGCACCTTGCGGCGGTCGAAATGGTCCGACAGCCGCCCCAGCGGCAACTGCGAGACGATCCCGCCAAGGAATATCATACTCATGAACAGCGAAATGCTGGGAACGGACAGCCCGATTCCGCCGGCATAGACGGCGCCAAGACCGAACAGCGTGCCGTGCGCCGCTCCGGTCGCCAAACTGGCGACGACACCAAGCGGTGACAGGCGGTAGAGTTCAAGCAGCCCGACCGAACTCGGCGTATCGAATTTGGGCGCGGGTGCCGTGTCCAGCAGGATCGGCACCACGGCAAAGGAAATGATCACCGATGACAGGACAAATAGCTCGAATCCGCGCGTATCTGCGAGGTTGAGCAAGAACTGTCCAGCGCCCATGCCAATGAGCACCACGAACATATAGACCGAAAGCACGGCGCCGCGGGTCTCGTTGGTGGCACGATCGTTGAGCCAACTTTCGGCGACGACATAAAGCCCGGCATAGCTGAACCCGGTGATCAGCCGCATGGCGAACCAGGCCCAGGGATCGATGATGATGACATGCAGAAGAACCGACATCGAGGCGACCGAGGCCAAAGCGGCAAAAACCCTGACATGCCCGACCCGCTTGACCATGCGCGGCGCCAACATCGACCCCAGCAGGAAACCGGCGTAATAGCCGGCCATGACGAAACCGATGAGGCCGGTGGAGAAGCCTTCCTGGGTGGCGCGGACACCCAACAGGGTGCCTTGCAGGCCGTTGCCCAGCATGATGAATGTCAGGCCGAGAAAAAGCGCCCAGGTCGTGCGAACCGATGTAAACATTGATCTTGTCTTTGCTTGCGCCGTTGTCGTGGCGGGGGGCCGAATCTCGCCGGCTTATGCAGCAGAATTCGCCGCAGATCCACTGCAATCTTTGACCTGCCCAGCGAGGGAGCTGGTGTGTGCTGAAAGAGTGGTTCTCCTATCTGACCACGCCGTACCCGGCACACCTGCGCCGGCTCGGCTACCTGCGGCAAATGATCGGCCTGGGCTCGCGTTACCGTCGCTGCCGCGCGGCCTGGCAAACACACCTCGACAGCACGCGCCGCCTCATCCTGCAGGCAGCCGACGCCGTGCCCAACCGGGACCGGGTGCTGGTGATCGGTTCGGGCCTTTTACTCGACGTTCCGCTGCAACGCCTGGCGGCCGACTTCAACGAAGTCGTGCTGGTCGACTTGCAGCATCCGCCGGCGGCGCGGCGGCAAGCCAAGGCGCATCCCAACGTGCGCCTGGCCGAAGCCGACGTGACCGGACTGAGCCACGAATTGGCGCGATTGAGTCGTGACTCCCTGCCAAGCCACCTGCCGCGCGCGCGGCCTGAAATCCTGCTCGAGGGCGGCGCGGATCTGGTGGTGTCCTGCAACATCCTCTCGCAGCTCCCCCTGGTGCCGCGTGAGCACCTCGAGGGAAAACTCGGCTTCCGGGACGCCGCCGAGCTCGATGCCTTTTGCCGCGATATGCTGCGCAACCATCTCGCCTGGCTGGCGGCCTTCGAATGCCGCATCTGCCTGGTCTGCGACCGCACCCGCCGTGTCGTTCGGAGCGCCGGTGTCGTCGAGGAAGAAGACGCGCTTTTCGATGTCCGGCTGCCGCCGGCCGATGAGGAATGGACCTGGGATATCGCGCCGGCGCCGGAAATCGATCGCAGCTACAGCCTGCAACACCAGGTTATCGGATATCGTGACTTTAAGCCACTGCCGTAAGTTTGGACGCCACGACCGTGAGTCCGGAATTCAACCTGCCTCCAGTGCCTGGTCGAGGGCTGCGCCAAGCCCGACATAGACCTGGTCATCGAGTTCGACGACGGGGCGCTTGACGAGCAGCGGATGCGCCAGCATCAAGGCCCGCGCGCGGGTGGCATCGAGCGGCTCGCGCCGTTCCGCCGGCAACCGCCGCCAGGTCGTGCCGCGGCGGTTGAGCAGCGCCTCCCAGCCGAGGGCGGAGAGCCAGGCATCGAGGCGCGCTTCCGGCAAGCCATCGGCACGCAGATCATGAAAATCATGCGGCCGCGCCTCTTCGTCGAGCCGGCGGCGCAGCTTTCGGCAGCTATCGCAGGTGGGAATACCGTAAAGGATCATGGCCCGGCTTTATTTTTCTATGCCGAGCTGACGATGTCGAGAAGTCGGCCGTCGGCGACCAGCGCCGTTGCCCGCTCCAGGTCCTGGCTTTGCGAGCGGTCGTCGTCCAGGCGCGGCACAACCGCGCGCAAGGCATCGCGCAGGCCTTGCGCCAGCGGCGCGGCTTGATCCGGCGCCCTGATATCGAAGGCCTGCGACGCAACGATCAGCTCGCAGGCGACGATCTGGCGCAACAGGCCAAGAATGCGTTCGGCCTTGCGCACCGCCAAGGGCGTCATGGGCGCATGATCCTCGACCGCGTAACCCGAAGAGTCGTCGAGGCTGACCGGGTGGGCAAAGAGGTGGATCTCCTTGACCAGCGTGGCCGCCGTAAGCGACAGCATTCCAACCCCGATCCGTGTCGTGCCATGATCGGAAAGGCGGTCCGGCAGGTCCGTGAACTCGCGCGCCATGAGGCGACTGACGCGCTCGGCCGACAGCCGCGCCGTCTGGCTCAGCGCCAAGGCAAGGGTGTCGAAAGCGACGGCCATGGCCGGAGTGTGAAAATTACCGTTCGACAGGATGTCGCCTCCACCAGTCAGGATCGGGGCGCCAGTCACGACCGGGTCGTCGGTGAGGATCAGGGGGTTATCGCCGGCACCGTTCAGTTCCGCCTCCAGGTTCGGTTCAACAAAAGCGGCCGCCGCGCGCAGCGAACCGTGCACTTGGCTGACGCAGCGCAGGCTGATGGGATCCTGCACGCGGCGCGCCGCGCCCGCCTCGAATAGCCGGGTGCCCGCCAGTTTGCGGCGCAGGCTGGCGGCGGATTCGGCCTGCCCCGGCGCCGGCCGCGCCGCCGCGACGCGGGCGTCGATGGGGCTGAGGTTAGCGCGAAAGGCCTCGAAACTGAGAACCGCCACGGCATCGAGGATCTCGATCAAGTCACGCGTATCGGCCAGAACCAGCGCCCCAAACCCGGTCGAGATCGAGTTGGCACTGCACAATGCCAGCCCTTCCTTGGAGTGCAGTTCCAACGGTTCGAGGCCAGCCCGCCGCATGGCTTCGGCGCCCGCCATCCGTTCGCCGTCAAAAACCGCGCGCCCCTCTCCAAGCAATGGCAGGGCGAGGTTCGCCATCAGCGCCAGGTCGGACGCCCCGACCGATCCGATCGACGGCACCAACGGCGAAACGCCACAGTTCAGCATCTCGATAAGCCTGTCGATCAGAAGCGGGCGCACACCGGCCCCGGCCCGCGCCATACCCGCGGCACGCGCCAAAAGGGCGGCCCGCACGACCTCGGTCGCGAAGGGATCGCCGGCGCCGCAGGCGCGCGCCAGGACGACGACCCGGCTGTAGCCGTCGCGTTCGTCGGCCTTGACCTCCTTGACCACCTGGCCGCCAAGACCACGAGTCAGACCGTAGACCGGCAGGTCTTCCTGTTCGAAACGCTCGACCACCGCGCGCGCCGCCGCCACCGCCTGGCGTGCGTCCGCGTCCAAGGCGACGGCGTGGCCGCGACGGGCAACGGCGACGACATCGGCGATGCCGAGCGCCGCCGTCCCGATCATTAGGGGTTGTTTCATATCTTCTCCCAGATCCTGTTTCGAGCCACTAACGGTTCGCCCGCGTCACGGCGGCGTTCAGCAGCACGTTGACACTGGGCAGGGTATAGTCGAGTTCGATGTGTTCGGCCTCATTGTGTGTGATCCCCTCGCGGCAGGGCGAGAACAGCAGTGCCGTCGGACAGATCTTGGCCATATTGTATGCATCGTGGCCGGCCTGGCTGAGAATCTCGCGATAGGGCACGGCAAGGGCATCGGCGGTGGCCTTGACGGTGTCGATACAGTTGGGATCGAAGACTTCCGAGCCGAAAGTCCAGCGCTGAACGATTTCGATGTCAACATTGCCGCGCCTGGCGCAGTCCGGAATTGCCGCCTCGAATTCTGACAACATGCGCGCCGTGATTTCCCCGCTCGGGCTGCGGAAGTCAATAGAGACCTGGGCATAGTCCGGCAGTATGCCGGTCTTGTTGGGCCAGCAGGTAAACCGGGGGGCTGTCGATTTGCCCTCGTCGGGATGGTGCCTCCAGCCGATCTCGTTGGCCGCCACGATCAAGAGCGCGGCGCCAACCAGGGCATTGCGCCGTTTGTCCATCGGCGTCGGGCCGGAATGGGCGCAGGTGCCGTGGATATCGATGTTCATGCCGACGGTTTGGTAGCCGCCGGTGACGATCCCCAGGTCGATGCCTTCGGCTTCGAGCAGCGGTCCCTGTTCAATGTGGAGCTCGAAATAGGAATCGATTTCGCGGCCGCCCACCGCGGCCTCGCCGGCATACCCGATGCGCTCCAGCTCGGCGCCGAAGACGGCGCCATCGTCGTCCTTCAGGTTCAAGACCGTATCCAGGTCGAGGCCCCCGGCGAAGGCCGCCGAGGCCGCCATGGGCGGGGCGAAGCGGGCGCCCTCCTCGTTGGTCCAATTGACGACTTCGATGGAGCGCCGGGTCTCGATGCCGCGTTCATTGAGGACACGCATGACCTCCAGCCCCGCCAGGACACCAAGGATGCCGTCGTACTTGCCGCCGGCGGCTTGGGTATCGAGATGGCTGCCGATCAGGACCGGCGCCAGGTTTTCGTCGCGACCGGGGCGCCGTGCGAAGATGTTGCCGACGCGGTCGACGGTGACTCTCAAATCGGCTTGCTCGCACCAGCGAACGAAGAGGTCGCGCATCTCCTTGTCGGAATCGGTCAACGCCAAGCGGCACAAACCGCTGCTCCGCCCCGGCCCGATTTCTCCGGACCGCATGATGCTCTGCCACAGCCGCGCGCCGTTGGCTTCGAGGATATTCGGGGTATCGGACAAGGACGGTAGCCTCCGGCTTAAAACACGGGTCGACGCGCGCCCCTTCCGGCGACTTCGGAGCCCGTCAGGTGACTTCCTACGGGGTCACACGATAACGAAGTCGCCCTGCCCAGCCTAGCCTAGCCTAGCAACTTCCCTGTGCGATCGCTTGTCGTAACGCAGTCAAAAAAAGGGGGCGCCGCTTGGGCGCCCCCGGATACCGCTGCTTGGACCGAAGTCTCTTTATCCGACCCAAACGTCGTTGAGTTGATGGTAGATCGTCGGGTGCAGCTTGTAATTATGCACTTTCGTGCTGCCCGCCGCGAAGACCGAGCGCCACAGGGGCTGAATGATCACGGCATCGTCCTGGATGATGCTCTCGACCTTCTCCATCTTCTTGCGCCGTTCGGCCACGTCCAGGGTTCCACCGGCGTCATCGAGGGCCGCATCGAACGCCGGGTTGCTGTAACGGCTCTCGTTCCACGGCACACCACTGCGATAGCCGAGATTGAGAACCATCACGCCGAGCGGACGGTGTGTCCAACCGGTCATGCCGAAGGGTGTCTTGTCCCAGACCTCCCAATAGCGGCTGCCGGGCATGACGTTGATGTTGACGTTGATGCCGGCCTGCTTCCACATCTCGACCATGGCCTGAACGGCATCGACTTCCCACTTGGCGTCGTTGTTGACGTCGATCGTGAGATCGACCCCATTGGC
>JAJFGM010000561.1 GCA_021776145.1 Kiloniellaceae bacterium
GTCATCTGGAAACAGCCGTCGCCGGCGAAACAGACGACGGGGCGTTCGGGATGGGTGAGCTTGGCCGCAACCGCCGCCGGTAGCCCGTAGCCCATGGATCCGCAGGTCGGCGCCACTTGCGAGCCGTGCGCGCGAAAGCGATGGAAGCGGTGCAGCCAGACGGAATAGTTGCCGGCGCCATTGGTCACCATGCCGTTGGAACCGAGGTTGTCGCTGAGCCAGGCGACGACCTCGCGCATTTGCACGTCTCCGGGCGTCGCGGGAATCTGGCCCGACCAATCGAGATAGTCGGCATGCGCCGTCTGCGCCGAGCCCGCCCAGGCCAGCTGGCCCGGCACCTCGAGGCGCGCCACGGCCACCAGGAATTGGCCCGGTGTGGCGTTGATCGCCAGGGCCGGATTGTATATGCGTCCGAGTTCTTCCGGTCCCGGGTGCACGTGCACCAGGGTCTGGCGTGGCTCGGGAATAGCGAGCAGCGTGAAGCCCTGGGATGGGATCTCGGAACAGCGGTTGCCGAGCAGGATCAGCAGATCGGCGGCCTCGATGCGGGCCTCGAGTTTCGGGTTGATGCCAAGCCCGATATCGCCGGCGTAGTGGTCGTGCAGATGATCGAACAGCATTTGGCGGCGGAACGAGCAGCCGACCGGCAGATTCCAGGCCTCGGCAAAAGACTGCAGGGCGGCGACGGCGGCGGGATCCCAGCGCGACCCACCGGCAAAAACGAAGGGCTTTTCGGCCGCGGCCAAGAGCTCTCCGAGACGCTCGATGGCGTCTGCCGTCGGCGCCGGATCGGCCACCTCGACGCGGCCGCCCGCTGTGACATCGGCCTGGTCCCGCAGCATGTCCTCGGGCAAGGCAAGAACCACCGGCCCCGGCCGGCCGCTCATGGCCACGTGATAGGCGTGTGAAATGACTTCGGGTATGCGCCTTGCATCGTCGATTTCGGTCACCCACTTGGCCATGCCGCCGAAGAACTGCCGGTAGTCGACTTCCTGAAAGACGTCGCGGCCATGTACCTCGCGCCCGATCTGTCCGACCAAGAGCAGCATCGGGGTCGAATCCTGTTGGGCAATGTGGATCCCCGGGCTGGCATTGGTGGCGCCGGGCCCACGGGTCACCATGGCGACCCCCGGCCGGCCGGTCAGCTTACCGACGGCCTCGGCCATGATCGCGGCGCCGCTCTCGTGGCGGCAGACCGTCGTTGCGATGGTGGAATCGTAAAGCGCGTCGAGCACCGCCAGGTAACTTTCGCCCGGCACGCAGAAAACCCGCTCGACACCCTGTGCCTCCAGACAGTCGACGATCAGTTGGCCGCCGCTTTTCATTCCACTTCTCCCCTATTGATCTCCCCGAGACCGATTTCTTGCAGCACCTCCTGGGTGTGCTCGCCCAGGCGCGGCGCGGCCTTTTCCAGTCGCAGTTCGCTGCGCGAAAAGCGGATCGGCGTGCGCACCGCCGGCACCGTGCCGCCCTTGACCCCACTGGCCGGCAAATCAAGGCGCAGGCCCCGGTGCGCGATCTGCGGATCGGCGAAGACATCGCCGACGCTGTTGATCGGTCCGGCCGGCACACCCGCCTCTTCCAGCCGCGCCAACAGATCGTCGCGGCTGAATGCGGCGGTGCGTTCGGCGATCAGGTCGACCAGAACCTGACGCTGCGCGACGCGCTCGGCGTTGCTGGCGAAGCGTTCGTCCTCGGCCGCCTCGGCCAGGTCGAGGACGCGGCAAAGGCGGCCAAACTGAGCGTTGTTGCCGACGGCAATGATCAGGTGGCCATCGCTGGTCGGAAAGGTCTGATAGGGCACGATGTTGGGATGGGCGTTGCCCAGGCGGCGCGGCACCGCGCCGGAGACCAGGTAGTTCAGCGCCTGGTTCGCCAGCACCGCGGTCTGGCAATCGAGCAGCGCCATGTCGATGTACTGGCCCTCGCCCGAGCTTTCGCGTTCGGCCAGGGCGGCCTGGATGGCGACGACGCCGTAGAGGCCGGTGAAGATGTCGGCAAAGGCGACGCCGACCTTCTGCGGTTCGCCGTCGGGCGAGCCGGTCAGGTCCATGATGCCGCTCATGCCCTGGATCATGAAATCGTAGCCGGCACGGTGGGCATAGGGACCATCCTGGCCAAAGCCGGTCACCGAGCAATAGACCAGGCGCGGATTGACCTCCCGGAGGCTGTCGTAGTCGAGCCCGTATTGCGCCAGCCCGCCGACCTTGAAGTTTTCGATCAGGACGTCGGCGCCCGCCGCCAGGCGGCGCACCGCCTCGCGCCCCTCCGGCGTGCGGAAATCCAGGGTCACGGACCGTTTGCCGCGATTGCAGCTATGAAAATAAGCGGCGTCGCCACGACCTCCGTCCTCGGTCTCGACGAAGGGCGGCCCCCAAACGCGCGTGTCGTCGCCCTCCGGGCTCTCGACCTTGATCACATCGGCGCCAAGGTCGGCCAGGGTCTGGCCGATCCACGGCCCGGCCAGGATCCGCGCGATTTCGACGACCTTGAGGCCCTGCAGGGGTGCCGACATCCGGCGCCCTAAAAGAAGGCCTGCAGCCCAGTCTGGGCGCGGCCGAGAATGAGAGCGTGCACGTCGTGTGCGCCTTCGTAGGTGTTCACGGTTTCCAGATTGCACATATGCCGCATGACCTGGAACTCCTCGGAAATGCCGTTGCCACCGTGCATGTCGCGGGCCATGCGGGCGATGTCCAGAGCCTTGCCGCAGTTGTTGCGCTTGATCAGCGAGATCATTTCCGGCGCCATGCGGCCCTCGTCGAACAACCGGCCGACCCGCAGGCAGCCCTGCAGGCCGAGGGCGATATCGGTCTGCATGTCGGCGAGCTTTTTCTGGACCAGCTGGGTCTGTGCCAGGGGGCGGCCGAACTGCTTGCGGTCCAGCGTGTACTGGCGCGCCGCGTGCCAGCAGAACTCGGCGGCACCGAGAGCGCCCCAGGCGATGCCGTAGCGGGCCCGGTTGAGACAGCCGAAGGGTCCCTTCAGGCCCTGCACGTTGGGCAGCAGATTTTCTTCCGGCACCTCGACGTTGTCCATGACGACCTCACCGGTGATCGAGGCGCGCAGCGACAGCTTGCCTTCGATCTTCGGCGCGCTCAGTCCGGCCATGCCCTTGTCCAGGACGAAACCGCGGATCTCGCCGTCGTGTTCCGCCGATTTTGCCCAGACGACGAAGACGTCGGCGACGGGGCTGTTGGAAATCCACATCTTCGAGCCGGTCAGGCGATAGCCGCCGTCGGTCTTCTCGGCGCGGGTGCGCATGCCGGCCGGATCAGATCCGGCGTCAGGCTCGGTCAGGCCGAAACAGCCGATATGTTCGCCGCTCGCCAGTTTCGGCAGGTACTTCCGGCGCTGTTCGTCGGAGCCGTAGGCATAGATCGGATACATGACCAGCGAGGACTGCACCGACATCGCCGAGCGGTAGCCGGAATCGACGCGTTCGACCTCGCGGGCGATCAGGCCATAAGCGACATAGCCGACATCGGCGCCGCCGAACTCCTCGGGCAGGGTCGCGCCGAGCAGGCCAAGCTCGCCCATCTCGTTCATGATCTCGCGGTCGAAACGTTCCTCGCGATAGGCCGAGATGACGCGCGGCTGCAGCTTGTCCTGGGCATAGGAGCGCGCCGAATCGCGGATCATGCGTTCGTCCTCGCTCAGCATGTCGTCGAGCAGAAAGGGATCGTCCCACTGAAAGGCGGCTTTGCTCATGATCTTGGCTTCTCTCTATTGTTTAGGCATGCCCCTGGAGGGGTTCAGGCCAGCGTCCAGCTACGGTTCAAGCGAGCGCCTGGCAGGCGCCTTGGATACGCCGGCAGGCGTCCTCAAGTTCTTCGGTGGCATAGGCATAGGACAGGCGAAAATGCCCCGGCGCGCCAAAGGCCGCGCCCGGCACGATGGCGACGCCGCTGGCGGCGAGCAGGAAGCGGGCAAAACCCATATCGTCCTGGATCGCCTGGCCGTCGGGGGTCTTGCGTCCGAACAGGCCGGCGCAGGACGGCAGCACGTAGAAGGCGCCTTGCGGCTTGCGGCAGACCAGCCCCGGGCAGTTGTTCAGGGCCTCGACGACGATGTCGCGGCGCTGCTGGAAGACGGCGCAGCGCTCGGTGACCAGATCCTGCGGACCGCTCAAGGCGGCCACGGCGGCGGCCTGCGAAATCGAGCTGGCGCCCGAGGTCGACTGCCCCTGCACGACCTGCATGGCCTTGATCAGCGGTGCCGGGCCGGCGCCGTAGCCGATGCGCCAGCCGGTCATGGAATAGGCCTTGGAGACGCCATTGACGGTCAGGCAGCGCTCAGCGATCTGCGGCGCCACTTTCGCCGGCGTGGCAAAAGCCGCGCCGTCGTAAAGGATGTGCTCGTAGATGTCGTCGCTCATCACCCAAAGATTGGGCGTCTCGGCCACCACGTCCATCAGCGCCCGCAGGGCTTCCGGTGAATAGGCGGCGCCGGCCGGATTGCTCGGCGAGTTGAGCAGCAGCCAGCGCGTCCGCGGCCCGATGGCGGCGCGCAGCCGCTCCGGGGTCAGGAGGAAGCCATCTTCCTCGCCGCATTCCAGGACCTTGGGCTGGGCGTCGCAGACCTTGACGATGTCGGTGTAGGAGGTCCAGTAGGGCGCCGTGACGATCACCTCGTCGCCGGGATCGAGGGTCGCCATGAAGGCGTTGAACAGGACCTGCTTGGCCCCGGTCGAAACCAGGATCTCGTCGGCCGCGAAGTCGAGGCCGTTCTCGCGGCTGAACTTTTCGCCGATCGCCTGTTTCAGCGCCGCCGTGCCGCCGGTCGGCGGATACTT
>JAJFGM010000562.1 GCA_021776145.1 Kiloniellaceae bacterium
GGGTGAACGCAAGAATGGTGCCGTGGCTATTTTTGCCGGCCGGAGGAAAAGGACGCCTGGACCACTAAATACAATTAGTAGCTGGTCTCGCACCAATCCCCTAATCCCCCAACACCGGCGGATCGGGGTCATCGTCCCAGCCCGCTTCCGGCGCCGGGCTGCCGGCCAGCAGCTTTTTCACCAGCGCCACGTGTTCGCGCTCCTCCTCGGCCAATTCGCCGGCGATGGCCAGCACTTCCGGGTCGTCGGCGGTTTCGACGATGCGGCTGAAGAAGGCAAGACCCTGTTCTTCGGCACGCAGGGCGAGCCACAGGGCGTGGTGGCGGGTCATCAGGTAGGAGACCTCGCCGACATCGACCGACTCCGGCGGCTCGGCGCCCTGCCAGCGGTACTCCCAGGGCGCGATGTGGGGCAAGGTCATTCCCTCGGCGCGGCGGACGATCATCTCGCAGTGCGCCGCCTCGGCCTTGGCCATCATGCGAAAGAAGTCCGCGGCCTCGGCGTTGTGGTGCATCTCCATCTGTTCGGCCAGTTCGCCGTAGCGCTCGCGCGCCTCCTCCTCGATGGCCAGGGCGTGCGCCAGTAGCTCCGGTACCGTGTCGATCTTTTCGCTTGGACCCACCTTTTCCCCCTTCGCCGCCCGCCGTCAGACGACGAACTGGCGTTCGATCTCGGCCAAGGTCGCCGGCACGGCCTCGCGCTTGGCTTCATAGGGCGCCCGCTTGCCGACGTAGAGCACCCCCAGGTTAAAACCGTCGTCGGTCATCAGGCGCCGCGCGGCGCGGCCGATCTCTTCGGTCGGGTCGACCGGCGCCGGGTGCACCTTGTCCTTCCAGTCGCGCTGGTCCGGGCGGAAGGTGACACAGGGACTGAGGATTTCGACGAAGGAGAAGCCCGGCGTGGCAATCGCCTCGGCGATGATCTTGGCGGTGCCGTTGGGGTCGCCGGAAAAGCCGCGGGCAATGAAATTGGCGCCCGAAGCCAAAGCGATGACCAGCGGATTGAAGGGGCGCACGCCGGTGCCGCCGGGCGTCAGGGCGGAATCCCAGTCCGGCTCGGTGGTCGGCGAAGGCTGCCCCTTGGTCATGCCGTAGACGCGATTGTCCATGACCAGATAGGTCAGGTCGACGTTGCGCCGGCAGGCATGCAGGAAGTGGTTGCCGCCGATGGAAAAACCGTCGCCATCGCCGCTGGCGACCAGCACCGTCAGCTCGGGCCGGGCGATCTTCAGCCCGGTCGCCAGCACCGTGGCGCGACCGTGCACGCCGTGGAAACCGTAACAGTCGAGGTAGGCGGGAATGCGCGAGGAACAGCCGATGCCGGAGACGACGGCGACGTTTTCCGGCGCCAGCGCCAGCTCGGCCAGCGCCTTGGTGATCGACGACAGCACCGTGTAGTCGCCGCAGCCCGGGCACCAGACCGGTTTGGTCGCGGATTTATAGTCGCGCGCGGCAAGGGCGGAGGCGGGATTGCCGGTCATGCGGTCCTCCTCAAGTTGCGCGCCAGGCGCGGATGCGCGTGGCCAGCTCACCCGGGCGCAGGGGCTGGGGCCCCGGGCGGTGAAAGGAGGTGACCTCGCCGGGCAGGTCGCTGTGTCCTTTCAGGTAGTGGAAAAACTGCGCCGAATGGTTCTGCTCGATGACCAGGGTGCGCGCGGTGCCCTGCAAAGCCGCGGCGAGTTCCGCGCCGCGTAGCGGCGCCAAAAGGCGCGGCACGACCAGCCGGATCGGCGGCCCGCTACCCTCGAGCCGGCCCAGCGCTTCGCGCACCGCGCCCGCCGCCGAGCCCCAGGTGATGATCGCCAGATCGCCGCTGCCGGAGATCTGCGCCCAATGTTCGCCGTAGTCGAAATCCTCGATCTTGCGGCGGCGCTTGTCGAGCTGGGCGCCATGGTCGGCCGTGCGGCTCGACGGCAGGCCGCTCGGCCCATGCTCGAGGCCGTCGGCGGTGTACTGCCCGCCCGGCGTCCCGGGCAGCGCCATGGGCGAGACGCCGCCGGCCGCCTCGGCGTAGCGCTGGTAGCCGGCGCCAACCTCTTCCGCCGTCAGGCGGCGGCCGACGAAGGCGAGATCGGCGGGACGGTCGATCACCGCCTGCGACTGCCCCAGCGACTGGTCCGAAAGCACAATGGCCGGCACCTGCATGGCCTCGGCCAAGTGCACCGCCCACTGCAGGGTGAAGACGCAGTCGGCGATGCCGCTGGGCGCCAGCACCAGGTGCGGCGCGTCGCCATGCAGGCCGAACAGCGCGATGTTGAGGTCGCTCTGCTCGGACTTGGTCGGGATGCCGGTGGAGGGCCCGCCGCGCATCACGTCGACGACGACGATCGGCACCTCGGCGGCGACGGCCAGGCCGATGGACTCGCTCATCAAGGCCAGGCCCGGACCCGAGGTCGCGGTCAAGGACGGCGTGCCGCCATAGGAGGCGCCGATGATCATGTTGATGGAGGCCAACTCGTCCTCGGCCTGGACCAGGGTGCCGCCGACTTTGCCGAGATTCGGCGCCAGCCATTCCAACATTTCCGTCGCCGGCGTGATGGGATAGGCGGCAACGAAGCGGACGCCGCCGCGCAGCGCGCCGAGACCGGCGGCCTGATTGCCGCTGAGGGTCCAGCGCTCGGCGGGGGGAGGAACGGGTGGCGATCCGGGGGGGGATCCGAGGGCGGGAACGGGCGGCGCTTCGGGCGGCGCTTCGGGCGACAACCCAACGCCAAGTGTGGCGGCGGCGGCCATTCCGGCCTGGATCGCCGCCAGGGAGGCGGCGCGCAACTCGGCCGCCTTGGCGGCCAGCGTCGCTTCGACCACTTTGCCCAGCAGTTCCTCGCCAAGGCCAATCAACGACGCGACGGCGCCAAGGGCGACCATGTTGGGGCGGCCGCGCTTGGCGGCCTTGGCCAGCTGTTTCATCGGCAGTTCGACGAGTTTGGCGCCGGACGCGGCGATGACCTCGGGCACCTCGCCATTGGCCGGGTCGGCCAGCACCAGGCTGTCCGGGCCCAGCGGCAGTTCGTCGGCGAAACGTTCGATGTTCTTCCAGTCGATGGCAACGAGGATCTGGAAGCGGTCGTCGGGGGCCGCGACGGGATGGCGCGCCAGGCGGATCAGCGCCGCCGCCTCGCCGCCGCGGATCTGCGGACCGGCAGAGCGGCCGAACAGGCCGTACCATCCGCTGCGCGACGCCGCCGAGAGCAGCATGCTGCCGGCGGTGATGACACCGGCCCCTCCGCTTCCGGTCAGGGCAATACTGACGCTGTCGGAAACCGTTTCGTTCATCGCCCCGTCACCCCCTCATCCGGCGGCCCGACACTAACGGGTCCCCCGGTTAGAAACTTCCCGGTTGCAAGCTCCCGGCGTCAGTTGCGCTCGGCGTAGGCCAGCGCCAACTCCGCGTCCTCTTCTTCTTCCAGCAGATCCTCGAGCATGGGCAAAAGGCCCATCTCTTCCTTTTGGATGTGCGACACCGCCCGCTCGACCAATTCGCCGGCCAGCTGGTGGAAAGCGCGCCAGGATTCGGCGCCAAATCCGGCTTCCCGCGCCGCACCCGCCAAATCCGCCAGACCGCGCCCCGTGGCGCGGATGGCGTCGTGTTCGCTCTTGAGGAAATCGCCGATATCGGATTCGCCCAATTCGGCAAGCTTGGGGAAAAGATAGGCCTCCTCGAAATCGAAGTGCTGGCGGGCGCGGCCGTCGACACGGGAAATGAGGTCAGGCAGAAGGGCGTCCAGATCGGCGTTTCCGGGTGCTGGCGGCCGGTCCGCGCGCTGGCGGCGCAGCAGATCTTCGAGGCGCTCCAACAGCGCCACCTCTTCCATATGCTCGCCGTGCAGCAGACGCGCGGTTTGTCGGTTCAGGTGCATGGTCGGCCTTCCCCCTTCGTCTCGCGGCCGCTTTCAATTGGGCCGCCTTCAAATGGTTTAAGATAAAACGCCCTGAACTCTTAATAGGTATTCCAATACCATATTACTTATTATAGATACCGTCAACCTGAAAAACCTCGAACCGGGCAGAGCCCGAGGCAGTATTCAGCCGGCGCTTGGCGCCCGGTGCCGCAACAGCCGGCGCAGAACCTCGACGACGAATATCAGAAATGCCAGGGCGCCCATGGCGCCGATCAGCGCTCCGGCCCGGATCAGCCAATCCTGCCCCGCCACAAGACCGGCGACGACCGCAAGCAGCGCCGCCATGTGACAGCCGGCGTGCAGGATCAGTGGGCGCTGGGGCGTCAAGCGCGACAGCAGGATCGGCGCCGCGCCGCCCGTCGCGCTGTGCATCGAAGCCAGAAAGGGCAGAATGCGCTGCAATACGCCGAGCAGAAAGCTGAGCAGCCAACCCACCAGGACCAGGAACCCGAACAACGTCCAATGCTCTTGCGTCCAGAGGCCCGCAACGAGGCCGGCGCCGAGGACGAGACTCGTCGGCAAGAGCGCCCAGGAAAGCCGGATCAACAGCAATGAAACCCCAAGGTTCTTGCGCATGCCGCGTTTCAGCAGATCCAGCATGGTCCGGCCATAGAGCAGCGCCGTCACCAGTCCGAGGGCGAAGGCGAACAGCAGCAACCCGTCCGAAGCGAGGATCAGCGCCAGGCAGCCGAGAAAGATCGCCGCCAGCGCCAAGAACAGGATGGCGAGGCTCTTGCCGTCGGAAATCGGCCCCGCGAGGGCGAACATGGGGATAAGGATGTGGCTGTAGCCAAGCACCAGCAGCCCCATGAAACCGAAGCTGGCGATCAGGGCATGCAGCAAGGTCACCGTCCGGTGATCCCAAAAGATGGCGACATCGAAATCGACGATCAGGCCAATGCCGAGCCCAGCGAGCGCGGCAAGGCTGGCCTGGGCGGCCCATGCGTATGCCAGAACCGGGGTGATCTCACTTGTTCGCATGAGGTTGCCGGCGATCAGCACGAAAAAGATCGCGAACGCGGCCGACACGACCCCGGCGCCAAGCAGCATCGATGCGGAATCGACCATCGCCATGCCCCAGGCCAGCAGCAGCACGCCAACGATCATCAGGACCAACAGAAGGTGGCCGGGCCAGACGGCGCCGACGCTGCTGCGCGTCGCCACCGGCAAGAGCTGCAGGCTGGCGCCGATCGCCGCCATGGCGAGAACTCCGAGGGTCAGGAGATGCAGCGCCGCCAACAACGTCCCGGGACCGCCGAGAAAGTCCGGCAGATCGGGCGCCGCCAACGCCAGGAGCAGCCAGAAGGCGAGGTGAAACACCGCCGCCGCGACGAAAAAACCAAAGGGGATGGAGAGCGGCAGCAAGCGGCTTTTGGCGCCGGCCATGAACAGGCTGCTCACCGAGCTCTATCCCGCGCCTTGGCGGATCAGGCGCATTTGAAAGGCACCGGGGTCGTCGCGCTCGCAGGTGCTCGACCATCCACGTTCGGCCAGCTCGGGAAAGAGATGCAGGGGTTCGCGGTCGTTGTGAAAAACCACGACGCCGTCGACCCCCGGCCAATCGAGCAGACGCAGTGTCGCAACGAAAGGCTGCGGCGCCGGCAACGGCGTGACGTCAATGTGCAGCAGGCCATCCTGGCGCCAAATCCTGGCACCAAGGAAATCGCCTTCAGCGAACTCGGCGAGCGGGGCGTCAGATTCCGACATGGCCCCTTCCCTTTACCCGCGTCGCCGCGATTGCGCAAATTTCAGTTGTCGAATGACAGCAAACCCGTTAATATTGTTCGGTCCCCGAACAATATTTCGCAGGGCAGCCGAAGGAAACGAATGCATGGTCAAATCGATTTTGGGCCTCACCCTGAACGGTCGGGCACGCGAAGACGCGGTCGCCGACAACATGTTGTTGATCGACTATATCCGCGAGGTCTGCGGCCTCACCGGCACCAAAATGGGGTGTGACGGCGGCGAATGCGGCGCCTGCACGGTGCTGGTCGACGACCGTCCGCGACTGTCCTGCATCTCGCTGGCGGCCTCCTGCGACAGCCGCCGCGTCGACACCGTCGAGGGCTGCGGCCAGGGCAGCCGCCTATCGCGGCTGCAAAAGGGCTTTCACGAGAAGCTCGGTTCGCAGTGCGGCTACTGCACACCCGGCATGATCATGGCGGCGGAAGGCCTGCTGCGGCGCACCGCGCGGCCCAGCGTGGCCGATATCCAGCAGGCCTTGAGCGGCAACATCTGTCGCTGCACCGGATACGTGAAGATTATCGAGGCGGTCTCCGCGGCTGCCGAGGACGCGCCCACCGAGGAGCCGCCCACCGAGCAAGCGCCCAGCGTGGAGTTAGCCGAATGAGCGCGCCGGGCATGACGGACGCGGGCCAGGTCGAACGGCCGCGCGGCAAACCGGCGATGGTCGGCACCCGCCAGCCGCTGATCGACGGCATCGAGAAGGTCAGCGGCCGCGCCGAATACACCGCCGATCTGGTCGATCCCGAGGCGCTGGTCGGGCGCCTCTACCGCAGCCCCCATAGCCACGCCGAGATCCTCGGCGTCGACGTCGAGGCGGCGCGCGCCCTGCCCGGCGTCGTCGCCGTCATCACCGGCGCCGACTGCGACAAACCCTATGGCATCCTGCCCATCGCGCAGAACGAGTATCCCCTGGCCCGCGACAAGGTGCGCTATCGCGGCGAGCCGGTGGCGGCGGTGGCGGCCCGCGACGAAGCGACGGCGGAACAGGCCCTCGGCCTCATCCGCATGAAGGTGCGCGAACTGCCGGCCTATTACGAAGCCGCCAGCGCCCGGACCGCCGGCGCGGTCGACCTGCACAGCGAGCGGCCCGGCAACCTGGAACGCGAAATCCATCACGAGTTCGGCGCGGTCGACGCCGGTTTCGCCGCCGCCGACCTGGTGCGCGAAGAAAGCTACAGCTGTGCCGAGGTCACCCACATGCACATGGAGCCGCATGCGGCCTTGGCGGCCTACGACGTCGAGCGTCACCGCATCACCCTGCATTCGGTGACCCAGGTGCCCTACTACGTCCACCTGCGCGTGGCCCAGTGCCTGGACATGGAAGAGTCCCGCGTGCGTGTCGTCAAACCCTTCATCGGCGGCGGTTTCGGCGCCCGCACCGAGACCCTCAACTTCGAGATCATCGCCTGCCTGCTGGCCCGCGCCGCCGGCGGCACGGTGCGCATGAAGCTGAGCCGCGAGGAAACCTTCCTCACCCATCGCGGACGACCGCACACCCGGATCAAGCTGAAGCTGGGCATGACGCGCGACGGCGGCCTGACGGCTTGCGCCTGCGAGGTCGTGCAGACCGGCGGCGCCTATGGTGGCTACGGCATCGTCACCATCCTCTATGCCGGCTCGCTGCTCAACGGCATCTACGACATCCCCGCCGTGCGCTACGACGGCTACCGCGTCTATACCAACACGCCGGCCTGCGGCGCCATGCGCGGCCACGGCACGGTCGACGTGCGCCACGCCTTCGAATGTCTGCTCGATGCCATGGCCGAAGAGCTCGGGCACTGCCCCTTCGAGACGCGCCGCCGCAACCTCTTGCAGGCGCCGACCCGCACCATCAACGACCTGGTGATCACTTACTATGGCCTGCCCGAGTGTCTCGACTGGGCCGAAGAGGCCTCGGGATGGCAGACGCGCCGGAACAAGCTGGGACC
>JAJFGM010000563.1 GCA_021776145.1 Kiloniellaceae bacterium
CCTGAAAGCGGCGCAGTGGCACGCTGCGGTTAATCGATCGTACGAACGCCTTTTGCGCGCAAGTCAATGCGGGCTTGTGTTACAGTTCGGCGGTGTGGTTGGAACATTGTCAGTGTTTGGAGAACGGGCATTCGAGGTAACAGACGCATTTGCTGCCGAACTCGGTCTGCCTGCCGCCGATGCGCCTTGGCATAGCCACCGCGATCGGCTCGTCGAACTTGGCTCCGCATTGGCGATCCTGGCGGGAAGCCTGGGCAAGATCGCCACAGACGTCTCGCTCTTGATGCAGTCGGAAGTCGGCGAGCTCAGGGAGGTCAGCGAGCCGGGTCGAGGTGCATCATCCGCCCTACCTCATAAGCAAAATCCAGTCGGGTGCTTGGTGGCACTGACGGGAGCAAGGCGAACTCCCGGCATGCTGGCAAGCCTGCTCGGTTGCATGCGGCACGAGCACGAGCGCGCGCTAGGCAGTTGGCAGGCCGAATGGCCAGTCTATCCAGATCTTTGTCGATCTGTGGCGGCGGCGGTGGTGGCGATCGACGACACGATTTCTAGAATGACTGTCGATGGTGTTCGAATGAGATCAAATCTCGAGGCGAGCAAAGGTCTGATCTACTCGGAGGCCCTGACATATGCATTGCTGCCGAGCATGGGCAAGAAAGAAGCGCGCATACTGGTCGAAACTCTTGTGAGCGAAGTTGGAAACGGCCACCTTGACCTGCAATCGGCGGTTCAGAATTCCGACGCGCCCGCAGATGGTCCTACGAAGGATGGTCTCTCCCGAGCGATGTCTTTGGACGTCCTGATCGGCAATTGTTCGCGGCTTGTCGAAAGATTGTGTGGGGGTGCTTGCGCATCGAGTAACGAGGAATGACAAGTGTCGATCTTAGTTTACCAGTCAGCGACGAGGTCAAGACGACGACCTGCTACATGTGCGCCTGCCGCTGCGGCATCAAGGTGCATCTGCGCGATGGCAAGATCCGCTATATCCAGGGCAACCGCGACCATCCGGTGAACAAGGGTGTGCTGTGCGCCAAGGGCTCGGCCGGCATCATGCAGCATTATTCGCCGGCGCGGCTGACCAAGCCGCTCAGGCGGGTGGGCGAGCGCGGCAGCGGCGAGTTCGAGGAGATCGAGTGGGACGAGGCGCTCGGGCTCGCCACCGATTGGCTCACCGCGATCCGCGAGCGCGATCCGCGCGAGCTGGCCTTTTTCACCGGCCGCGACCAGAGCCAATCGTTGACCGGCTGGTGGGGCCAGCAGTTCGGGACGCCCAACTATGCCGCCCATGGCGGCTTCTGTTCGGTAAACATGGCGGCCGCCGGCATCTATACGATGGGCGGCGCCTTCTGGGAGTTCGGCGAGCCGGATTGGGAGCGGACCGAGTATTTCATGATGTTCGGGGTCGCCGAGGACCACGACTCGAACCCGATCAAGATGGGCCTCGGCCAGATCAAGGCGCGGGGTGCCAAGTTCGTGTCGGTCAATCCGGTGCGCACGGGCTATTCGGCGATCGCGGACGAATGGATCGGCCTCCGTCCAGGCACCGACGGCCTGTTCGTGATGGCGCTGATCCACGAACTGCTCAAGGCCGGCAAGGTCGATGCCGCCTATCTGTCCCGCTATACCAATGCCGGCTGGCTGGTCATCCGCAACCCGGGCGGCGCGGACGACGGCCTGTTTCTGCGGGGCGACGATGGCGCGCCCATGGCCTGGGATCGCGCGCGTCAGCTGGCTGCGCCCGCTCTCGACCCGGAGACCGAGCCGGCGCTTAAGGGCCAGTACGATATCGGCGACCGGACGGCCGTGCCGGTCTTCCAACTCCTCGCCGAGCGCTACCTCGACGGCCGCTATTCGCCCGAAACCGTGGCCGGACAGATCGGCATCGACGCGGTGACAATCCGCCGGATCGCCGCCGAGCTCGCCCATGCCGCCTTCGAGCGCGAGGTGGTGATCGAGCAGCCCTGGACCGATGCCTTCGGCCGCAAGCATGACCGCATGGTCGGCCGCCCCGTATCGATGCATGCGATGCGCGGTATCTCGGCCCATTCCAACGGCTTTCACACCTGCCGGTCCATTCATCTGCTCCAGCTGCTGCTCGGCAGCGTCGATTGCCCGGGTGGTTTCCGCTTCAAGCCACCCTATCCGAAGTCGATCGAGGCGCTGCCCAAGCCGACTGGCCGGGCCAAGGACGTTCACCCGAACATGCCGCTGCCAGGGCCGCATCTCGGCTTTCCGCGAGGCCCGGAGGACCTGCTGGTCGGTGAGGACGGCGCACCCCGTCGGATCGACAAGGCGTTTTCCTGGGACGCGCCGCTCGCCATCCACGGCATGATGCACACCGTCATTGCCAACGCCTGGAAGGGCGACCCGTACCCGATCGACACGCTGTTCATGTACATGGCAAACATGTCGTGGAACTCGGCGATGAACACCGCCGAGACGGCGCGGATGCTGACCGACAAGGACCCGAATACGGGCGACTACCGAATCCCGCGGATCATCTATTCCGATGCCTACTATTCGGAGATGGTCGGCTATGCCGACCTGATTCTGCCGGACACCACCTATCTTGAGCGGTGGGACTGTATGTCGCTGCTCGACCGGCCGATCAGCCATGCGGACGGCCCCGCCGATTCGATCCGCCAGCCCGTTGTCGCCCCCGACCGGGACGTGCGGCCGTTTCAGGACGTGCTGATTGACCTTGGCGCGCGGCTCGGCCTGCCAGGTCTGACCAATGAGAACGGTTCGGCGAAATATCCCGGCGGCTACCGCGACTATCTGGTCAACCATGAACGCAAACCGGGCGTGGGCCCGCTCGCGGGCTGGCGCGGCGCCAAAGGGACCGAGAACGGCAAGGGCGCGGTCAATCCGGACCAGATCGACGCCTATATCGCCAACGGCTGCTTCTGGAAGGGCGAGATCCCGGAAGAGGCGCGCTTCTTCAAGAACGTGAACCGCGCTTACCTGGACTATGCGGTCGGCATGGGCTTTCTCGACGCGGCGACTCCGATTGTCGCCCAGCTTTATTGCGAGCCGCTGCAGCGCTTCAGGCTCGCCGCGCGCGGGCATGGCGATTTCCAGCCGCCCAAACAGCACCGGGAACGGGTCGACGTGCATTTCGATCCGCTGCCGATCTGGTATCCGCCGTTCGAGGATGCGGTCGAAGGGGTCGCCGGCTATCCGCTCCATGCGATCACCCAGCGGCCAATGGCGATGTATCATTCCTGGGGCTCGCAGAATGCGTGGCTGCGCCAGCTTCATTCCCGCAACGTCTTGTTTGTGCCGCGGGCCTGGGCGGTCAAAAAGGGTATCGCGGACGACGACTGGGTCTGGGTGTCGAGCCGCAACGGCCGGATCAAGGTGAAGGCCAAGCTGTCCGACGGGGTCAATGGCGACACCGTGTGGACCTGGAACGCGATCGGCAAGCGGGCGGGGGCCTGGAATTTGTCGCCGGACGCGCCCGAGGCCCGCCAAGCCTTCCTGTTGAACAATCTGATCGACGACCTGTTGCCTGAGCGCGAAGGCGGCTACCGCTATTCGAACAGCGACCCGGTGACGGGACAAGCGGCGTGGTACGACTTGCGGGTCTCGATCGAGAAGGCCGCCGCCAGCGAGGCCAGCGAGATCGCGCCGATCGCGCCGCCCGTGAAGCGGCCTGCCGGGCTGTCAGAGGCGCCCGACGAATTGCGGTACGGCGAGGGGTTCCGCGCAAGGCGCCGCGCATGACCAGTCTGCCCAAACATTCTTCGGGGAAGAAGCTTGGACTGGTGATCGATCTCGATACCTGCGTCGGCTGTCACGCCTGCGTGGTCAATTGCAAGGAATGGAACACCGGCGGCTATCCCGCCCCGCTGACCGATCAGAACCCATATGGAAAGAATGTCAGCGGCGCCTGGCTTAATCGGGTCCACACCTTCGAAGCGGGGGAGGGCGCCGAGGGTCGTACGGTTCATTTCCCGAAGTCGTGCCTGCATTGCGACGAGCCGCTTTGCGTCACGGTATGCCCGACCGGTGCCTCCTACAAGCGCGGCGAGGACGGCATCGTTCTGGTCGACGAGGACCGCTGCATGGGCTGCGGACTGTGTGCCTGGGCCTGCCCCTATGGCGCCCGTGAAATGGACACGGGCGTGGGTGTGATGAAGAAATGCACGCTCTGCATAGACCGAATCTACAACGAGAATCTGGAAGAAGTGGACCGGGTGCCGGCTTGTGTCTCGACCTGTCCGGCGAGCGCCCGCCACTTCGGTGATCTCGGCGATTCGGGTTCGGCGGTGTCGAAACTGGTCGCCGAACGGGGCGGCTACGACCTGATGCCGGAACAAGGCTACAAACCGACTAACAAATATCTGCCGCCCCGGCCCCGGCGCGACGCCACCACCGCCGGAACCCGGCCCGACCGGCTAAATGAGGCAGCGCCCGAGGGCGGCTTCCTCGGTTGGGTCGACCGGCTGCTGAGCGCGGTCTGAGCCATGCATCCGGCCTATTCCGTCATCTTCTTCACAACGGCCTCGGGCGCCGGCTTCGGCCTGCTCGCCTTGCTTGGGCTTCTGGCCCCCTTGCAGGTGCTGCCGACGGACCGCTGGTTCGGCATGGCGGCCCTGTTTGTCGCCTTCGCGCTGGCGATAAGCGGGCTGTTGTCGTCGACCCTGCACCTGCGAAGCCCGGCGCGGGCGCGCTTCGCCTTCTCCCAGTGGCGGTCGTCCTGGCTTTCGCGCGAGGGGGTGGCGGCTGTCGCGACAATGGCAGTGGCGGGCATCTTCGCCATCGGCTGGGTCTTATTCGAGGCGACCGCCGGCTGGTGGAGCGTGGCGGGGTTTTTAGCCGCGCTCGGAGCGATCGTCACCGTGGCGTCCACCGGGATGATCTATGCCGTCCTTAAGCCGATCCGGCAGTGGCACGATCCGCTCGTGGTGCCCGCCTATCTGTTGTTCGGGCTGGCAACCGGCTCGGCCTGGCTCGCCGCCGTGGTAGCGGTCCTCGCCACGGGCGGCGCGGCGCTGAGCCTGAGCGCCATCGTCCTTCTCGGTTTCGCCTGGGGCGTCAAGGCGGTCTACTGGAAACGGATCGACGCGGGGCGCTCGAAGAGCACACCCGAAAGCGCCACCGGTCTGGGCGCGCTCGGCCCCGTCAGCCTGTTGATGGCGCCGCATACCGAGGAAAACTACCTGCAACGCGAGATGGGCTATCGGATCGCGCGCAAGCACGCCCTGAAACTGAGGGTGATCGCGGCGACCAGCGGTATCGCCTTGCCGGTGCCCCTGATCGTCGCCGGCTGGCTTCTGCCGTCTGCGCCGGGCGCGGTCTGCGCCGTCTCGGCTGCGCTGCTTGCAACCCTGGGTGTCCTGGTCGAACGGTGGCTCTTTTTCGCCGAAGCACGGCATACGGTGACGCTCTTCTATGGCGAGACGAGCGCATGACATCGTTTGACGTTCGAATTGGCGGCGGGCAGGTCAGTGCTTGATTTC
>JAJFGM010000564.1 GCA_021776145.1 Kiloniellaceae bacterium
ACCAGGAAGAGAGTCTCCGAGGTACGCAGCAGGGCACCGAGGCCGAGCCCCGCCAGCAAACTGTGGCCCAAGAGGCCGGTACTGACCCCGGCCGCCGTTGCGATCCCGGCGGCGGCGCCGCGGCTGACACCGCGCGACAGCACCAGCACCATGTCCTGCCCCGGCGAGACGATCACCAGCAGCGAGGCGGTGAAAAAAAGGAGCCAAGAAATATCCGTCACACCAAGTCCGCCGGGCGGAGCGTTGCAAACCGTTGGCACATCAATAGCCGAATAGGCGGGCGCGTGCCAAACGCTGTCCTCAGGCTTACATGCTGCGGTTAGAGGGCGGCGGAGTCGCTCAGGCAGTCGTCGAGGATATCCAGGGCGCGCTCCATGTCGGCCCGGCCGGTGACCAGCGGTGGCGTCAAGGTGAGCACGTTGCCCATGGTGATCTTGAACGAAAGCCCGCGTTCCAGGGCCGCGTAGAAGACCGCCTCGGCCGCCTCGCTGGCCGGTTCCTTGCTGTCGCGGTCGCGCACCAATTCGATGCCCAGCAGAAAGCCGCGGCCGCGCACGTCGCCGACGATCTCGTGCCGTTGCATCATCTCGTACAGCCGCTCCAGCGCCCAGGCCCCAACTGCGGCGGCGTTCTCGACCAGCCCCTCGTCGGCGATGATATCCAGGGTCGTCAGCGCCGCGCGCGCGGTCACCGGGTTCTTCTCGTGGGTGTAGTGGCCCAGGGCGAAATCGCCGGCGACGTCGAGCTCGGCGCGGCAGACGGTGGCGGCGATGGGCAGCACGCCGCCGCCCAGCGCCTTGCCGAGCACCAGAATATCCGGCGTCACCGCGTCGTGGTCACAGGCGAACAGCCGCCCGGTCTTGCCAAGACCGGTGGGGATCTCGTCGAAGATGAGCAGTGTTCCGGTTTCGTCGCAGGCCTGGCGCACGGCGCGCCAGAAACCGGGTGGCGGGATATAGGGGACCGCGCGGTTCGGTTCGGCGATCAAGGCCGCGAAGTCGCCTTCCTTCTGCAGCACGTAGCGCACCAGGTTGGCGCAGGCGACGCCACACTCGGCGCCGTGCGGACTGCGGCCGTCGTGTTGTGGGCCAAGCGGATCGCGGTAGCAGCCGAAGGGCGGCACATGCTCCGTGCCCGGCAGCAGCGGCCCCAGCTTGCCGGAGCGGAAGAGCTGTTCGCCGCCGACCGACGCGGCGCCGAAGCCGGCGCCGTGAAAGGCGACCCAGCACGAGAGCGTCTTGACACGGCCGCTGGCGACGCGGGCCAGCTTCAGAGCGACCTCGACGGCATCGGATCCGCCGGTGGTGAACAACACCTTGGACAGCCCGCCGGGCGCCAGGGCGCCGAGCCGTTCCGCCAGTTCTACCGCGGGTTCGCAGGTGAAGCGGCGCGGCGCGAAGGAAAGCTCGTCGAGCTGCGTCTTGATGGCGGCGACGAGGCGCGGGTGCCCGTAGCCGATGTGATGCACGTTGTTGCCGTGGAAATCCATGTAACGCTGCCCGGCGAAGTCCTCCAGCCAGATACCCTCGGCCTTCTTGACCGCCGACATGCAGGGCGTCGAGACCGACTGGTGCAGGAAGACCTTGGCGTCCCGCTCGATCAGCTCACGCGTGCGGCCGGCGATGTTCGCCTCGGCCCAGGCCCGGCGGCGCGGCGACAGGTTGGATTCCCCCTCGGACTGTGCCGGTGGCGCGCCGGCCCTGCTGCCCTGTCCGTTTGTCATCATCCCGTGCTCCTATTGCCTGGGCGCCTTTTACCTGGGCGCCTTTTACCTGGGCGCCTTTTACCTGGTCTCATTTTGCCTGGGCTCCTTTTGCCTGCAGTGTATCCCTCCTCGGCTCAAACCCGGGCCCGAAAACCCAAACGCCCGGCAGGATTTGGTCCTGCCGGGCGAAGGGAACGCAATAAACCGCGTCGAAGCCGACGCGCCCGCGAATCTTTATGGCTTCTCGCCGCGGGCCAGGCGGGCGTTGATGTCGTCGATCACCTCGGGCAGATCCGCGATGCTGTCGATGACGTAGTGGGCGCCGGCCTGACGTAGAATTTGCCGCGTCTTCTCGACCCGGCGGTTGATCTCCGTCTCGGACAGAGTGGCTTCCTCGTCCAGCGTGTTGATGTTCATATAGTTGGAATAGCGCGCGACGCCGACACCCCAGCAGCCGGCTTCCAGCGCCTCGCCGACACCCGAAACGGTATCATCGACCTTGACCACGGACTGGATCGGCGAGACGTCCATGAGGTCGAGGTTGCGATAGACCATGAAGGGCTTGGGCCGGGCGCCATTGAGCACCTCGTCACCGGCGACCGAAGCGTCGGGCACGTAACCCTGCTTCTTGGCGTCCTCTTCGAGGATGTCGACCATGGGGCGGGTGAAGCCGGTCGAGCTGCCGATCTTGATGCCTTCGCCTTGCAGCTGCTGGGTGACCTCGGCGACGCCGGGCAGCAGCGTCGTGTAGCGGCGCAGGCATTCCAGCTGCAGCGGCACGAACTCGGCGAACATGGCGTCGACATCGGATTGGTCGGGGTAACTGCCCTTGATGTCCTTCCAGCGCTCGCGAATTTCCGGATCCTCGGTCAGGGCCTTGATGTGCAGGTCCTTGCGCAGGCCCATGGGACCGCGCGCCTCTTCCATGCTGATCTCCACGCCCTGACGCTGAAACACGTCGACGAAAACCACGGCCGGCGCGATGACGTAGGCATCGGCGGTCGTGCCACTCCAGTCGAGGACCACGCCCTTGACCTTGCCGCGGTAGCCGCGCGTGAAAACGTAGTCGGTTTGAAAGCTCATCTCGGTCTCCTTGTTGAACGGCCCCCCCGCCATTGCAGGGTGCGCGATGTCTGTCTCGTCGCCCGAAATCGGCACATTTGTGCGCTGTCGGGCGGGTTGTATCCGGTGATCTGGAGCTGCCGGCCCGCCGCGACCAGCGTCTCGCTGGACGCAAAGTCCCATAGGCGTCATTATTGATCAAATGCAAATTTTGTATCCATTTCATTGGTAGAAGCGATGATATATACCCAGCTGCGCTCCTTCCACGCGGTCGCCGCTGAAGGCGGGTTCACCGCCGCGTCCAAGGTCCTCAACGTCGGCCAGCCGACCATCACCACGCAGGTCCGCGCCCTCGAGGACCACTACGCCATAGAATTGTTTCATCGCCGCGGCCGCAGCGTCACCCTGACCGACGCCGGACGCGGCCTTTTCGCCATTTCGCAACGCCTGATGGCGCTCGAGGCCGAGGCGCGCGATTACCTCAACGCCCTTGGCGGCTTTCAGACCGGGCGCCTGAAACTCGGCGCCGTCGGGCCCTATCACGTCACAGAAATGCTGGCCGCCTTCAATGCCCGCTACCCCGAACTGAAGCTGACTGTGAGCATCGGCAACTCCCGCGAAGTCCTCGAGAGCCTGGTCGACTTCCGCACCGACATCGCCGTTTTGACCCATATCGACGAAGAAGTCGAAGCCGACCCGCACTTTCTGACCCTGCCCTACAGTCGGCACGAGATCGTCGCTTTCATGCGTAAGGACCACCGCCTCGCCAAACGCCGCTCCATCAAGCTCGACGATTTGTCCGGCGAACGCATGGTGCTGCGCGAAGAGGGATCGACGACCCGCCGCCTGTTCGAGGCCGTGATCGCGCGCGCCGGCGTCGAGATCGACCGGGTTGTCGAACTCGGCAGCCGCGAGGCGGTGTGGCTGGCCGTGCAGCGTGGCCTCGGCATCGGCGTCGTCGCCGACATCGAGTTCATCCCCCACCCCGATCTGGTCACGGTGCGCTTGACCGGCGCCGACCTGCACACCACCGATCATGTGGTCTGCCTTGCCGAACGACGGGACTCGCGTCTCGTGCGCGCCTTTCTCGCCGTCGTCGAAGAAGTGCGCCGCGCCCCCGCCGAAACATGATTCGGCCAAGTCGATCGGTCATTTGGGCCGGCCAAACAGACCGGCTAAACAGACCGGCCAAACAGAACGGCCAAACAGGCGGGAATGTGACCTAGGTCACTTACACTCTCGTGAATAGCTCTTAGATTGGTGGTGTGGCCGCAATACCTCCCTGGTTGCGGTCTTTGAGACTCTCACGTTGCGGGGATGGTCGGGCGCCACCTACTGTCCTCGAACGGGTCGCATGCCGCGGGTTGCCAAACTCGCGGCTTGCGGCTTTTTTTAGTCGCCATCCCGCCGGTTCCTTAAATTGCACCCCTCACTAGAGCAATATCCGATCAGGTCGAACCACAAAGGTTCAACCTGATCGGATCAAAATTGCTCTACACATTAACGAGTTAGAGTGTCTATATCCGTTCACTTGGATCGCTGAAAGCGATTCCAAGTGAACGGATGACGCTCTAGTGGCTCGACATTTCACGCCCAGCGTGCCCGCAGCTCCGCCTCGGCGTCGCAGGCTTGGCGCAACCAGCCACGAAAAGCCGCGAGCTTGACGTGATCTGCCTGGTCCTGCGGGCTGACCAGATAGTAGGACCCGGTCGGGCAGGTCAGCGCGAAGGGCTTGCACAGGCGGCCGCTTTCAAGGTCGTCGATGGCCAGCAGATTATCGCCGACCGCGACCCCCTCGCCGGCCGCCGCCGCGTCCAGCGGCAGGTTGGAATCGTGAAAGATCGGACCCGCCGACCAGTCGACCTCGGGTGCCCCGGCCTCTTGCAGCCAGACCCGCCACCAGTCCACGGAGCGCTCGTGCAGCAGCCGGTGGTGGCGCAGGTCACCGGGCCGGCGCAAGGGGTGCGGGCCGGTGACGAGATCCGGGCCGCAGACCGGAAAGACACAAAGACTGAACAGCAGTTCCTGGCGCAGTCCGGGCCAGGGGCCCTGGCCGTAATAGATCGCCGCGTCGATGCTGGCGTGGGGAAAGCGCAGCAGTTCCAGCGACGGGATGATCTCCACCTCGATATTGGAATGATGGTCGCGAAATCGGCTGAGGCGGCGCAGCAGCCATCGCGTGGCAAAGCCGGGGTCGACGCTGAGCACCAGACGACCGCGCGTCGGCGGCGCGGCAAGGCGGCGACTGACCGTGGAAATCTCGTCGAACGCTCGCTCAAGCACCGGTAGCAACTCGCGGCCGGCGGCGGTGAGCAGGACGCGGCGGTTCAGGCGCTCGAAAAGACTCAGACCCAGTTGCGCCTCCAGCGCCTTCACTTGGCGGCTTATGGCGGCATGGGTGACATGCAGTTCCTCTGCGGCGGCCTTGAAGCTTTGATGCCGTGCGGCCGCCTCGAAGGCCTTGAGCGCCGTCAGGCTGGGCAGGGTGCGGGCCATGACAAAAATTTCGCGTAACAATTGGTTACATGAAGGCTACGCATTAATCGGTTGTCGTCAAGCCGCCGCATGCGCCAGATTGCGGTGAAGCCCGAACCGGAGTTTTGCCCCATGCCCGACAACTTGACGCGAGGCAACTTGACACCAGGCAGCTTGACGCCAATCCACTCGGCCGAGCAGCTCATCGACAGCCAGCGCTATCCGCTCGGAACGCTGGACAGCGCCGAGGGCCAGCGCTTCCTTGCCGCCTGCCAGGCCGATCTGGCCGAGGACGGCGCGCTGGTCATGCCCGCCTTCCTACGCCCCGAGGCCGTCGACGCCATTCTCGCGGAGGCCGACGACCTGGCGCCGCAAAGCTATTTCTGCAGTCAGAGCCACAATCCCTACCTCGCCGAGCCTCTGGCGGACCTGCCAGCGGATCACCCGCGCAACGCCCTGCAGAAAAGCGACCTCGGCTGCGTCGCCGACGATCTGATCCCGGCGGACAGCCCGCTGCGACGGCTCTACGGATGGCAGCCGCTGCGCGACTTCCTGGCGCGGCTGCTCGGCTATCCGGCCCTGCATCCCATTGCCGACCCGCTGGGCTCGCTCAACATCAACTACGCCCATGCCGGACAGGAGCTCGGCTGGCACTTCGACAACGCCGACTTCGCGACGACTTTGCTGTTGCGACCGGCCGAAGACGGCGGAGTCTTCGAGTTCGCCGCCAACATCCGTGGCCAATCCACGCACGGCTGTGACAGCGACGCTGGTTACGCCGCTGTCGGGCGCGCCCTGGCCGGCAACCACGGCCGGATCCGCCGGCTCGACATGCCGGCCGGCACCTTCGTGCTGTTCAAGGGGCGCAACTCGCTGCACCGCGTCACCCCGGTGGTCGGCCGGCAGGCGCGCATCATCGCCATTCTCAGCTATGCCGCCGAGCCGGGCGTCCAGTTGACCGAATTCAACCGCCGCCTATTTTACGGTCGGGTCGCCTGACAGGAAGGAAGGGAGACATGCAAGCGCGGGAAACCGCCTGGCTTGATGACAGCCAGGTCGCAAACTTCAAGGCTCAAGGGGCAATTCACATCAAGGGCCTCTTCGGCGATTGGCTCGAGCCGCTGGCGCGCGGCATCGCGCGCAACGAGCGCGAGCCCAGCAAGTTCGGCGGCAACAGCATCACCGAACCGGGCGCCGGCCGCTTTTTCGACGATTATTGCAACTGGCGCCGCATCCCCGAATACCGTGACTTCGTCGAGGCCTCGCCGGCCGCGGCCATCGTCGCCCAGGCCACCGGCTCGCGGCGGGTCCGGATTTTCCACGAGCATCTGCTGATCAAGGAGCCCGGTACCAGCAAGCGCACGCCCTGGCACCAGGACCAGCCCTACTACAACGTCCACGGCAAGCAGACCGCCAGCCTTTGGCTGTCGCTCGACCCCGTCAGCCGCGATTGCTGCCCTGAATTCATCGCCGGATCGCATGCCTGGGGCCGGCTCTACTATCCCCGGCTCTTCAAGAGCGATACCAACTACGACTATAGCGGCCCCGGCTACGAAACCGTGCCCGACATCGAGGCCGACCGCGGCGCCTACGACATCCTCTCCTGGGATCTTGAGCCGGGTGACGCCCTGCTGTTCAGCTACATGACCCTGCACGGCGCCCAGCCCAACCTTTCGGCAACGCGCCGGCGTGGATTTTCAACCCGTTGGCTTGGCGACGACGCCACCTACGCTGTCCGGCCCGGGGTCACCTCGCCGCCCTATCACGACATCGGTCTGGCCGACGGCGACCCCCTGCCCGAGGATCTCTTTCCGGTGGTCTTTTCCCGGTGAATGGGGTCCGGCGACCTGGCCGAGACGACCTCAGTTCGGCCGCGCCGCCACCGCCGCGGTCTCGGCATTGAACAGATAGCCGGCACCGTGCACGGTGATGATCCACTCCGGCGCCTTGGGGTCGGCTTCGATGTGTTTCCTCAGGCGGGCGACGAGGACATCGATCGACCGGTCGTTGTGCGACCATTCGCGTCGCAGAATGGCCCGCGTCAGCAGGTTTCTGTCCAACACTTCGCCGACATGGGTCAGGTACTCCGTCAGCAGCCGCACTTCCGCCGGCGCCAGGTGGTGAACTTCGCCATGGCATTTCAGCAACCGCGTCGTTTGCACCAGGGTGAAGGGCCCGAACTCAATCTGCCGGGTATGCGA
>JAJFGM010000565.1 GCA_021776145.1 Kiloniellaceae bacterium
CCCCACGAGGGCATCCACAGCATGATCGAGAAGGTCATGCCCAGGGTCTGGGCCCAATCCGGCAGGGCCGTGTAGTGAAGGTGATGCGGTCCGGCCCAGATGTAGAGGAAGATCAGCGACCAGAAGTGGATAATCGACAGACGATAGGAATAGACCGGCCGGTCCGCCCGCTTCGGCACGTAGTAGTACATAATGCCGAGGAACCCGGCGGTGAGGAAGAAACCGACCGCGTTGTGCCCATACCACCACTGCGTCAAAGCGTCCTGCACGCCGGCGAAAAGCGCATAGCTCTTTGCGCCGGTGAAGGAGACCGGCATGGACAGGTTATTGACGATATGCAGCATCGCCACGGTGACGATGAAAGCAAGATAGAACCAGTTGGCGACGTAGATGTGCGGCTCCTTGCGTTTCCACAGAGTGCCGAGGAAGACCAGCAGATAGACCACCCAGACCAGCGTCAGCCAGATATCGGCATACCACTCGGGCTCGGCATACTCCTTGGATTGCGTGGCGCCGAGGAGATAGCCGGTGGCGGCGATGACGATGAAGAGGTTGTAACCCCAGAAGACGAACCACGGCGCGTACTCGCCGGCGAGGCGGGCGCGGCAGGTGCGCTGTACGACGTGGAACGAGGTCATGATCAAGACGTTGCCGCCAAAGGCGAAGATCACCGCCGAGGTATGCAGTGGCCGCAGCCGCCCGAAGGTCGTCCAGGGCAGATCGAGATTGAGTTCGGGAAAGACCAACTGCAGCGCCACGACGAGGCCAACGAGAAATCCGACAACGCCCCAGAATGTCGAGGCGATGACCCCGGCGCGGAGCACTGAATCATTGTAGAGGCCGTCATCCGCCACCCTGCCGAAGTGCCCGCGGATCAATGCAAAGATGCCGGCTAGGCAAAACAGAATGAACAACACGCCGTGAAAGGCGATGACGGAATCGTCGGCGCGGGAGACCAGAAACAGGCCAAAGAGCCCACCCAGGCCAAGCATGCCGCCAGACAAAAGGCGCATGGGATCTGAAAGGCTCGAATTCTCAGAAGCGGTCATGGCATCATCCGATCGTTTTTCCGTCTAGCTGGCCGGTAAGGCGAGTGGGATTGGCTTGCCGGTTTGATTGGTGCGGGCAAGGCAAACCAACGCCTCCTGCCCCGCACCCGGTCGTCCACCACCCCCCTTTGCCAAAGCAACGCGGTGACGCCAATGACATACATCAACGGCACTTGCGCCCCTGCTGGATCGGATCTTCGCCGCTGTCAGTTCGAAATCATCCGAGGCCGTCAAAGCCGAGTTGGAACCGAGTGCATAGCTGTATGAAAACAGGGCTTTAATTCTATACTCGCGAAGGACCTCGGCTCAAGCCACCCCGCCGGTTTCACAGGCCGGTGTCGCCTTCTGCGACGTCATGCCGCACTGCAACATTATGAGGGTGTCGCCGTCGGCCTCGTGGGTGCCAGAGATTCGGCTGACCTAAAGACGGCGTGGCAGGTAGCGCGAATACCACGAGAGAACCAACATGCCCGCGCCGGCCGTCAGGAACACCACCGGCAGTTCGAAGGATCGCAGCAGAAGCGCGAAGATCCCCGGCGGCGCCAACTGCGCGGCGTCGCGATAGGTGGCGAAGACGGTGGTCATTTCCGCCCGTTCCAAGGGGCGCACCGCGCGGAGGAAGGGCGTGTTGCCGGCACCGTCGACAATGCCGGTGCCGAAGGCCGCCAGCACCAGGACGGCAACGCCGACCCAGGGCACACCGGCGGTCATGGCAACGGCCAGCGTGGTGACACCGCTGGCCAGATAACCAACGATCAGCAGTTTTTGCATGCCGATGCGGCGCGCCACCCAACCCCACAGCGGCACGATGAGAACCGAGGCAGAACCTAGCGAGATGAGCGCGCCAGTGGTGACTTCATCGACGCCTTCGGAGACGAAATAGATCGGCGCATAGACAAAAAACATGCCCCACCAGGCCGAACGTCCGAAGGCGAGCAGCCAGGCCAGTCTCAGGCGCGGCTGGCGGAAGTAGCGTGGCAGGAAAAGAACCGGTCGCGGCGGCCGGCTCTTGGCGGCGACAACGGCCGGGTTGTCCGACAAGCGCAGATACCAGAAGTAGGCCAGCATGACCACGCCGGCGAGCCCGGATCCAAGGAAAGGCGCCCAAGGCGCCACTTCGTTGCGCAGGAACACGCCCAGCCAGGGACCGAGCGTCCAGGAAAAGGCCGTGAAAAAGACGCGCATCGGCTCGAAACGACTGATTTGGTTGCGCGGGATATGGTCCATCAAATAGAGATTGAAGGTGATCTCCAGACAGGCGACGGAGAAGACCTGGACGATCAGGCCCAAATAGAGGCCGAGTTTGCCGCCACTGGCGAAGAGCGCCGCCGCCACCATGACCCCGACCGCCCCGAAGGTGAAGACACGCCGCCGCCGCACGCTGTGCACCAGCCAGGGGATGGCAAAGGCCCCGACGACACCGAGGATGCTGACCGAGAAGTAAAGCAGGCTGACTTTCTGGGCATTGCCGAGAAGCGAATGCGCGGTGATGGGAATGACCGTCACCAAAAGGCCACGGCCAAAGGTCACCAGCATGAAAAGCGTCGCGAAGGTCGTCGCCCGCGAACGGCCGACCGTGCCCAGCCAGACCGGTAGATGTACGGCCCTCATTGTCGAACGCGTCCCCGCCTTTGCCGCTGCCGGCCCTCAGAGATTTCTGCGATTAATTGGATTCGCCTTCAGCGATCCAACGAATTGCAGAAAGCCGCACTACTCATTGAATGTGTAGAGCAAAGTCCGAACCCTGAAACAGAACTGTCATACTAGGCGGACACGATGCAAGGAATGCCTGCCATTTCCGCGGAGCAGACCCGCGTGGCCTCGCCTCGAGCGGAGTCAAGCAAAAGGAACCTCTTGCGCCCCCCGCCCAATCAGAGAAATGGCAGCGTCGTCAAGCGGCCGGAGATCCGACGGTCTGCGACCACACCCTCGACGTCCTCGCGCGGCGGACACTGGGCAGAGACAAGTGCAAAGCCGATATTCTTCTTCAGCCGGTATGACCACACCCAGTTGGTCATGTGCCGGCCTTCTTGCCGCTCCACATCACGGACGAGCAGGTGAAGGGCGGGTCGGTGGGATCGTCGCCGTCGAGGATGACGCCAAGTTGGTGGCGCTTTGGGCCCTGTGCATGAAGGCGGAGGAGCGCCTGGATGCCAACGACATCGTCGTCTACATCGAGATCGCTGTATTTGCCGAGGCGCACCTAGTAGGGATTCGTGAAATCGTCCGTGTCGCCACCCCAACTCAGAAAACCGCTCTCGATGCGTTCGCGGTTGTTGGGATTCCCCGGGCCAATATCCCAAGACCGGCCTGCACCGCGAGGGGTGAAACGTCGGGCTCGCTGACGTCAGCGTCGTTCGATGCGGACGCCGGCGTCAAGACGGAGTGTGGCGCCTTTCATCATCCAGATCACTTGATGCCGGCGCGCATGAAACTCTGGATGAACTGGCGCTGGAACAGCAGAAACGCGATCAGCAGAGGCCCCGAAGTCATCAGCGTCGCCGCGGTGATGAGCGACCAGTCGACACCCTGATCGGTCGAGGAGAAGATGCTCAGTCCGACGGTGAGCGGCCGGGTCTCGACGGAGTTGGTGACGATCAGCGGCCAGAGGAAATTGTTCCAGTGATAGCTGACCGAGACCAGGCCATAGGCAACGTAAACCGGCCTGGCGAGCGGGACATAAACCTTCCACAGGACTTGCAGAAAGTTGGCGCCCTCGATCCGTGCCGCCTCGTCGAGCTCCTTGGGGATCGTCTTAAAGGTCTGGCGCAGCAGAAAGATCCCGAAGCCCGAGGCCATGTAGGGGAGACCGATCGCCGTGATGGTATCGAGCAGGCCGAGCATCCGCATGGTGCGGTAGTTCTCGACGATCAGGATGTCGGGCATGACCATGAGCTGGAGCAGAACCAGCAGAAAAACCGTATCGCGTCCGACGAACTCGAAGCGCGCGAAGGCATAGGCCGCCAGCGTGCAGAGCACGAACTGGACGGCCAGGATCATGGTCACGAGAATGATCGTATTAAGGAAGTAGCGGCCAAAGGGTGCCGCCCCCCAGGCATTGGCGAAGTTCTCCAGGGTCAGCGGCGCGAAGAGATCGAAGCGCACCGCATAGGCCGAGGGATGGAACGCGGTCCAGATGGCGTAGATCAGCGGCAGGAACCAGATAAGACCGAGCGTCCAGGCACCGACGGTGTTGAGCAGCCGGTCGTATCCCGTGCTGTGGAACGGCGAGTTCATTGGTAGTGCACCCTGCGGTCCATGTAAATGAACTGGGCGATCGAGACACTGGCAAGGATCACCAGCAAAACCACGGTCAATACGGCGGCATAGCTGGTATCCCAGAATTTGAAGGCGTTCTCGTAGATATAGAACAAAAGCAGGGAGCTGGAGTTATCCGGCCCGCCCTCGGTCATGAGAAAGATGTGATCGACCAGCCGGAAGGAATTGATCATCGCATTGATGGCAACGAAGAGCGTGGTCGGCATAAGCAGTGGGAAGGTGACCCGCCGAAAGAAGTACCAGCGGCCGGCGCCCTCCAGGGCCGCCGCCTCGGCCAATGACGGCGGGATGGTCTGCAGGGCCGCCAGGTAGAAGATCATGAAAAAGCCGGCCTCCTTCCATATCGCCACCACGATGATGGCGCCCAGCACCGTGTCCGGGTCGCCCAGCCAGTTTTGGCTCGGAAAGCCGAATGCCCCGGTGATCTGATCGATCAAACCGAAACCGGGCGTGTAGAAGAACATCCAGATGTTGGCCACCGCGATCAGCGGCAGGACGGTCGGCGTGAAATAGGACATGCGCAGGAAACCGCGGCCGCGCAGCTTGCCGTTGACCCAGATGGCCATCAGGAGGGCAAGGAAAATGGATACCGGAATGGTGCCCAGCGCATACCAAAGATTGTTCCAG
>JAJFGM010000566.1 GCA_021776145.1 Kiloniellaceae bacterium
GGACCGGCAAGCGAAAGATCGTCAAGCGGCTGCTGGCCGAGGGGTCCGCGCTCGACCAGCGAAATCTTGCGGGACAGACCGCCTTGTTGCGCGCCGCAATATCGAACCGACGCAGTGCGGTGAAGGAACTTCTGCGCGCCGGCGCCGATGCGAATCTTGGCGACAAGCGGGGCGTTACGCCGGTCATGGCCGCGGCCTTCAATGGCAATGGCCCGATTATTGGCCTGCTCCTCGCGGCGGCGGCAAATCCCTCGGGCATCGACAAGACCGGCAAGACCGCCCTGATTTATGCGGTTGCGCGGGGTTTTCATATCGCTGCTGAACTGCTGATCCAAAATGGCGCGCTCGTCAATCAAAGGGCCGGCAACGAATTGACGGCGCTGATGTGGGCGGCGGGACACAGCAATGACGTACCACGAAAAGATGCCCTTGAAACTTTGGAGTTTCTCATGCTGCAGGGCGCGGAACTGAACAGCAGGGACAATCGTGGACGCAGCGCCTTGATGATCGCCGCTGATCGGGGGCATGCCGAAGTGGTGAGCCGTCTCCTCGCGGCGGGCGCGGACCGGAGCCTGCGGGACAACAGCGGACAGGCGGCGGCGGATCTTGCCAGCAACGCGGCGACCCTGGCGGCCTTTGACGCGCCTTAGACCGCTCGTATTCTATAGACCAGCGAGATAGCGGGCCATGGCCGTTATCTGGTCGTCGGGGTAGGCCGCGAAGAGACTGCCTTTGGCTGCTGAGTTCAAACGCACCTTGTTCTTGAATTCCAGCATCGTGCGCTCGAGGTAGTCGACCTGCTGTCCCGCCAGGCGGGGTATGCGGCTGTTGCCCTCGTACCCGCCGAGATGACACTGCACGCATTGACCGGCCGTCAGGGCGGAGCGGGCTTTTGCGGCTTCGTCTTCGGGTGTGCGATAGCCCGTTCCCGGCCAGGCAAGAGTCGAAAAATGCTTGCCGAGTGCTTTCATGGTTTCGCGGTCGAGGTCAGCGACCATCCCGGTCATGATCGCGTTGCTGCGGCGCCCGGCCTTGTAATCCTTGAGCTGGACGTAGAGGTAGTAGGACTCTTGCCCCCAAAGAATGGGGACATCCGGCTCTTCGGGCAGGCCGCTCTCGCCGTGGCATGCCGTGCAGATCTGGGTTATCTCCGCAAGGGTCTCCTCGGCGGCGCCGGTGGCAAAGGGAATGCAGAGCGCCCAGATTGCGTAGGCGACTATTCTGATCGGAGGATACATCGAACCCCTTATAACACCGGCTATGGGGCGAAAAGATGGCCGTTCACCCCGGGCAAAAAAGAAGGCGGGGCCGCCTGCTCGGCGGCCCCGCCCCGTCAATAGCGGCGTCAATCCGCCAAGGTAAAGGCGATGATATTGTTGCCGCGCTTGTAGTTCAGCTGGGTATTTCCGCCTGCCGCGACGACGATGTACTGCTTGCCGTCGACAGTGTAGGAGGAGGGCGGCGCATTCACGCCGGCGCCGGCCTGGAACTTCCACAAGACCGAGCCGTTTTCCGAGTCGTAGGCCTTGAAAAGGCCATTGCCCTCGCCGGTGAAGACCAATCCGCCCGCGGTCGCGAGAATGCCGCCGATCATCGGCTGCTCGGTCTTGACCTTCCAGCGGATTTTACCGGTGTCGTAGTCGACGGCCGTGACATTGCCCCACTGCTCTTCGCTGGGAATGACCTTGAAGGCGCCGCCAAGCCATAGTTTGCCATCGGGATAGGGCGAGCTTTCGACGTGGTAGGTCATGGGCTGATGCAGATTGATGGCATAGGCCAGTCGCTGAGTCGGATCGATGGTCATGGGCGACCACTCGACGCCGCCATTTGCACCCGGCAGCATCCGCGCGCCTTCGGCCGTCGGCAGCACCCACATGTTCTCTTGCGGCACCATGGCCTCGGAGAAGCGGATCAGCTCGCAATTGCGGCGGTCGTGAACATAGACATGGCCGGTCTTGCCACCATGCAGAAGACCGGGAACGTTCTTGCCGTTGTTGTCCATGACCTCGGTGAGGATCGGCGGGCTGACGGCATCGAGGTCCCAAACGTCGTGCGCGACGTACTGGAAGTGACAGACATATTCGCCGCTATCCAGGTCCACCGAGACCAAGGAGTCGGTGTAGAGGTTGTCGCCGGGCCGGATCGAGCCGTCGAGGTCGGGCGAGGGATTGCCGACGACGAAGAAGATGCGGTTCAGTTCCAGGTCGACCGCCGGGTTCTGCCAAACGCCGCCGCCCAGGGTCTTGTAGGGGTCGCCCAAGGTTGCCAACGCCGCTTTTTCGGCGGCGATGTCGCGCAACATGTCACGGCCGGTGGCATCGTGTGTCGCCCAGACACCCACGGAGTCCTCGGGAACCGTGTTGAAGGTCCAGATCAGATCGCCGGTCTTGGCGTCGTAGGCCTTGACGAAACCGCGAATGCCATACTCGCCGCCATTGGTGCCGATGAGAATCTTACCGTTGACCGCCGTCGGCGCCATGGTTTCGCTGTAGCCCAACTCCGGATCGGCAATTTGCACTTCCCACATCACCTTGCCGGTCTTGGCATCGAGCGCAATGAGCTTGGCGTCCAGGGTGCCCAGGTAGACCATGTCTTCATAGATCGCGACGCCGCGGTTGTTGGGGCCGCAGCAATAGGTCGTGATGTCGCCCATCTTGTGTTTGTAGTGCCAGATCTGCGCGCCCGTCTTGGCGTCCAGCGCATAGGCGTGACTGAACGCCGTCGTCACATACATGATGCCATTGACGACGATCGGCGAGGTCTCCATCGTTTCCACGATTTCCGTCTGGAAGATCCAGGCTGGACGCAGATTGCCGACGTTCGAGGTGTTGATCTGCCGGGTCGGGTAGTAACGCGTCTGGTGATAGTTCGCGTTGGTATGAAGGAAGTTGTTACCGTCGCCAGCCGAGCGGTTCAGCATGTCCTGCGTCACCGTCATCATGTCGCCATAAAGCGTGCCGGAATCGACTTCTTGTGCCTGCGCGGCCAACGGCAGTGTCGCCGCAAAAACAACGCTGATCGCCGTTCCGAAGACGGAACGGATAAGGGATCGTAGTTTCACGCTGGAATCCTCCCCAAAAGCTGATTGGATATTCACCCTGGCTGGCACCTGCGCTTGCTTTTTGTGTGGGTGCCTTGTTTGGTTAATGTTAGTCGCAGAGCGCGGTGCAAGGCAACCGGTTAACGGCGATAGAGGCCAGTCAACGGCGATAGAGGTAAGTCACGTCCTGGACGCTGGCCGCGGCCTCTGCCAGGGCGACCACTTTCTCATGATGCGGTGAAAGGTGGCAGACCGGGTCCGTGAGCGCCGCGTCGCCGGCCAAGGCAAAGGCCTGGCAGCGGCAGCCGCCTAGATCGATATCGCGAAACTCGCAGGAGCGGCAGGGCTCCGCCATCCAATCCGTGCCGCGGAAGCGTTGGAAGGCCGGATCCTCTCGCCAGATCCATTCCAGGCTCTTTTCCCGCAGTGACGAAAAGCTCAATCCGGTCAGCGTTTCCGCCGCGTGGCAGGGCAGAACAAGGCCGCGGGGCGTGATCGCGAAGAACTGATTTCCCCACCCATCCATGCAGCGTTTGGGGCGGCGGGCGAAATAGTCGGGCACCACATAGTCGATCACCATGCGTCCACGATATACGTCGGCCGCTTCCGCTGCCAGGCGATTGGCCTTTTCGACCTGCGCCGCGGTCGGCATCAGAGCCTCGATGTTCTGCAAGGCCCAGCCGTAGTACTGCACATGGGCAATTTCCAGCCGGTGTGCGTTCAGTGACGCCGCAAGCTCGATAATGTCCTGCAGATGGTCGAGATTTTGCCGGTGGACGACCGCATTGACCGTCAGCGGCAGACCGGCCTCGCAAACCCATGCGGCGGCGGCCAGCTTCTTGCCGTGACCGCCCTTGTGGTTACCGATCCTGTTGGCGTTTTGCGGGTCGCTGTCTTGAATCGACAGCTGCACATGGTCGAGGCCCGCCGCCTTGTAGGCGGCGATTTTATCCGGGGTCAGAAGCACGCCCGCGGTGATGAGGTTGCTGTAGATGCCCTGTTCCCGCGCGGCGGCAATCAGGTCAACCAGATCCTTGCGCGCCGTCGGTTCGCCGCCGGAAAGATGCAGCTGCAATACGCCGAGGCGGGCGGCTTGCGCGAATATATCGATCCATTCCTTGGTCGAGAGTTCGTCGCTGCGTCGCGAAAGTTCACGAGGATTGGAACAGTAGGGGCACTGAAGCGGACAGCGGTGGGTCAGTTCGGCCAGCATGGCAACCGGCGGCTTTTGCCAGGAATCCTGCCCGCCTGGGAGGGGCGTTTTAGTCATCGGCCAACTCGAGAAAGTTCTTTTCCGCCATCAGCTTGAAAACCGCCATCACATCATGGCGAATGATATCCTCGGGTGCGTCGAATTCGGCGGCAAACGCAGCCACGATTTCATCCACGCTGAGCTTTCCCGATGCCCGTTCCAAAATGTTCCTGGCGGTCTCGTCGAGCACCAGCAGCCGCTCCGGCCCCTGCAGGACCCAGCGGTCACGGGTCTTGTCGAACTGCAGTCGGACGAAGGTCGGCAATCTCGGCCGGCTCTTGCCGTCAAGGTCTTCCAGGGCGGTCATGGCATTGCTTCCGTCTCGCCGGGTCGAAAGGCACCAGGTGGCGGCAGCCGGGGGTCGACATAGGCGAAATAGAGGGCGTCCAATTGCGCCCAAAGCACATCGGTCTTGAAAACCAGGGCGTCGCAAACGGCCTGGCGCTTCTCCGTCGTATCGGCATGAGCTTTCACGTAGTCCAGCGCAAAATCGGAATCGCGCGGCGCCTGGAACAGGCGGTCCTTGAAGTAGGCCATAGCATCTTCGTCGATGAAGTCGTACTGGGCCAGCATGGCCGTGGTGCGCTCGCCGATGATGCTCGGCGCGAAGAGTTCGGTCAGGGATGACGCGATCGCCTCGAGGAGCGGCCGTTCCCGCACGAAATGAACATAGGCTTCGACCGCAAAGCGCGTCGCCGGCAGAATGCCGACCTCGCGGCTTACCGACCGGGGATCCAGCCCCAGGCGCTCGCAGAGATGCAGCCACTTGCGGATCCCGCCCTGGCCTTCGCGCGTTCCGTCGTGGTCAATGACGCGCTGTGACCATTCCCGGCGCAGGTCCGGGTCCACCATGCGCGCCATCAGGGCCGAATCCTTGATCGGGATACGGCTCTGATAGAAATAGCGGTTGAGAGCCCAGGCCTGGATCTGGCCCTTGGTCAACGCGCCGTCCCGCATGAGGTGGTGAAAGGGATGATTGTTGTGGTAGCGCTCGGCGCCAATCGCACGCAAGCGGGCTTCCAGGGTTTCGGCGCTGTCGAGGGTCATGTTTGGCTCATGGCAGGGTCAACTCCATGCCGTCTTCGGCGACCCGCCAGCCCGCCTGCTCCACCGCGGCCCGCTCAGGGCTGTCGGCCAGCAAGACCGGGTTGGTGTTGTTGATATGAATGAAGACTCTTTGGCCGATCTTGAGCGTCGCCAGTTCGGCTATGGAGCCTTGCGGGCCGTCCATCGAGATATGCCCCATCCTCTGCCCGGTCTTGATCCCCTCGCCGCGACTCACCATCTCGTCGTCGCGCCACAGGGTGCCGTCGAAGAACAACAGATCGGCGCCTTCGCAGCGCCGCCGCAGGTCGTCATCCACCGCCGCACAGTTGGCGATATAGAGCAGCCGCCCAGGCGCGCCCTGCTGAGTAATCTCCAACCCTAAGGTGTCGCCTTCGGTCGTCCCGAAATTGTCGTCTGAACCACCGCTCTCCATGTAGAGCGCGACCTTCCCCGGGGCGACAAAGGGAGTCAGTCGCAAGCCGCTGTCCTTCCCGTCCGGGCCGAAGAGGGGTCGCTGCCTGTTCACTTCCAAGACCTCCCGCGTTACGAGATCAGGCGCCAGGACCTTGAAAATGGGATTGCGGTCCAGAACCGAAAAAATACGCGAATGGGCCCAGAGCGTGAAGGCGGTTCTTTCGCGCAGGTGTAAAAGACCGGCGACCGCGTCCACGTCGCCGTTGGTCAAGACGATCCCGGCGATGGGGGTGGAGCGAAGACCTTGGTTGGGAAAAAGCTGGGGTTGGCGGTTGATCTGTTCCCGGATATCCGGGGCAGCGTTTATGACGAACCAGTTTTCGCCGTCGCCGGAAACGGCGATTGAAGCCTGTGTCGCGGGACGTGCAAAAGGGTCGCCTGAACGTGCTCTACGGCAGGCGTCGCTATTGCTGTTCCATTGAGGAAAACCACCCCCTGCGCCCGCGCCAAGGACGATGACACGGATCACAGCCAGCTAAACTCAAGCGTCGTGTTTGATATTCGAGACCGACGCTTAGAGCTCGGCGCAGACGTAGAGGTTGATCTCCATGCCGACACGGATTTCCTGGATCACCGGGCGCTTCCACTTTTTCATTGGCCTTACTCATCCTATTGCGGTTTGAGATCGGATCTAGAATGCGCTTATGTTGCCTTGCTCGGGGGATGCGAGTCAATCGACCTTCTAGGGAGAGTAAGCTGGATCAAGCAATTGTCATCGAAGATCTCGGCTACGCCTATGGTATCCAGGCCGCCTTGCAGAACGTCAGTCTCGAACTGACCGCGGGGCGCTTCACCGCGCTGCTCGGTCCCAACGGTGCCGGCAAGTCGACGCTGGTCGCACTCATGACCGGTCTCTACGTGCCGCAGTCCGGTCGGATCGAAATCTTCGGTCATGACATCGCGCGCGATCCCCTGTCGGCTCTCGCCACAACGGGCGTCGTCTTTCAGCAGCAGACACTGGATCTGGACCTTACCGTGCGGCAGAACATGACCTACTACGCTGCCTTGCAGGGTCTGGCGGGACAGCAGGCGCAACAACAAATTTCCGCGGCATTGGCCCGGATGGGGTTGGCAGGCCGCGAAAGGGAAAAGGCCCGTTCGCTTAACGGCGGCCATCGCCGGCGCCTGGAGATCGCCAGGGTCTTGATCCACGAGCCCCGGTTTCTGTTGCTTGACGAACCCACGGCCGGCCTCGACCTGACCGCCAGAAGCGAACTCGTGGCCCATGTCCATGGGCTGTGCGACGATGCCGGGGTGACAACCCTTTGGGCCACCCATCTGGTCGAGGAGATTGCGCCGGACGACGATGTGGCCATCCTGCATGGCGGTCGTCTGCGCGCGACGGGGAAGCTTGCAAGCCTTCTGTCGAACGCCGGCCAGCCGGATGTCGCTGCGCTCTTTGCCGACTTGACCAAGGGCGCGGCGGCGTGAGGCCGGGCGCGCGCGGTTATGGCATTTGCCTCGTCGGCATTCTGTGGCGCGAGGCCTTGCGGTTCCTCCACCAGCGCGAGCGGTTCTTTGCCGCCCTGGTCCGCCCGCTGGTATGGCTGCTGATCTTTGCCACCGGGTTCCGCTCGATCCTCGGGGTCTCGATTTCGCCGCCATATGAAACCTACATCACCTACGAGACCTATATCGTGCCGGGCCTGGTGGCGATGATTCAGCTCTTCAATGGCATGCAATCCTCGCTCACCATGGTCTACGACCGGGAAATGGGCTCGATGCGCATCCTTTTGACGGCGCCGCTGCCGCGCTGGTACCTGCTGTTGTGCAAATTGCTTGCCGGCGTCGCCGTTTCACTGTTTCAGGTTTATGCCTTTCTTCTGGTCGCGGAACTCGTGATGGTGGACCTGCCATGGCAGGGCCTGCTGTCGGTTTTTCCCGTCCTTGTCCTGTCCGGACTGATGCTGGGGGCGCTGGGCATGCTGCTGTCTTCGGTCATTCGCCAGTTGGAGAACTTCGCGGGCGTGATGAATTTCGTCATCTTCCCGATGTTCTTTCTCTCTTCCGCCCTCTATCCGCTTTGGCGCGTGCGGGAGTCCAGCGATCTGGTCTATCAAATTTGCCTGTTCAATCCCTTCACCTATGTCGTCGAGGCGATCCGCCACGCCCTTTACCAGCAAGCCGAGCCCCAGGCCCTCGCGGTCGTCATCGGTGGTCTGATCGTTTTCTTCGGCTTGGCGGTCTGGGGTTATGACCCACGCCGAGGCATCATTCACCGTCGCGGGACTTGACGCCATCGCCTCCTTGATCTTCGCTGGTACTGCCATATTAGGAAATTACAGAAGGATGCAGAGGTGAAGATCGCATTGCTCCCGGCCGTTGCCGTCACGAGCCTACTGATTGGCGCGGCGCAACCGCTCAACGCCAAGGACAGCGGGCTGATTTTCATCTCCAATGAAAAGAGCAGCACCATCACGATCCTCAACACCGCGGACGAGGTGGTCGGGACCATGGAGACCTGCGCACGGCCGCGTGGGATGCACTTTTCCCAGGACCGCAAGTCCTTTTATGTTGGCTGCGCCGACGATTCCCTGATCGCCATTTACGATGTGGAAAGCCAGGAGCTGACCGGCCGCATCGTCAACGTCGCCCAGCCCGAGACCTTCGACCTGCACCCCAACGGACGGCACCTCTATGTTTCCAACGAGGAAGATGCGGCAGCCTCGGTCTATGACATCGAAAGCGGCGAATTCCTCATCGACTTCGAAACCGGGGAGGAACCCGAGGGCGTCCAATTCACGTCCGATGGCCGCCTGGTCTTTGTCGCCTCCGAGGCCGCCAACCTGGTGCATGTCATCGATGTAGAAGCGCAGGAGGTCATCAAGGACATCCTGGTCGACACCCGGCCGCGCCGCTTTGCCTTGACACCCGACGACCGCGAACTCTGGGTTTCGGCCGAGCTCGCGGGCATCGTTGACATTATCAGCACCGAGAGCCTGGAGATCATCGGCGACGTGACCTTTCTGCCGACCGGCTTCCGCAAGGAGCAGGTGACCCCGGTGGATGTGCTGATCACCAGAGACGGCACGCGCGCCTACGTCGCCCTTGGCCGGGCAAATCATGTCGCGGTGGTCGACGTCGTTGGCCGCAAGGTGCTGGACTACATTCTGGTGGGAAAACGCGCCTGGGGATTGGCATTAACCCACGACGAGAAGAAGCTCTACGTC
>JAJFGM010000567.1 GCA_021776145.1 Kiloniellaceae bacterium
GGTAATGATGACGCCGCCAAAGGGATCGGCGGACGCGAGTGGCATGAAGGCTATGGTATCCAACGAGGCGCGCCAGAGATAGCTGTTGACGCCAATGCCGGCACCGCCGCCACCGGCGCCGACCGGGGGCCGGTCGTTGGGGTCGCCGAACAGAGATATGCCGCCGCCGCCGAATATGCTTTCGCGCTCGTCGTAAAGGTTATCACCGGTCTTGCGGTTGTCATCGTCGGGATAGGTGGTCTGGCCGTCGTCGCCCCAATCCTTGTCGCACGCAGCTACCGTGATCATGAGCAGTCCCGCCAGGGCCATCCCGATCGGGCGCCGCAAGGCAGCAACCAAGTCCATCACGTAAAATCTCCGTCTTTGGCGATCGTCGCAGGCGCCTGCATGGAGCGCGGGCGGCGACCGTTTGCTGTTGCTTTAGCCGGAAACTACTCCTTCGAGGCGCAGACTTCCAGATGTTATCCACACCGAACGACGGCAAACCGTCAGCAAATCTCCCACCGGTCACGCAAGAGGAAGCCGTGATGTCCCGCCGGGGTTGCTGAACCCGACGGGCAATTCACAGCGTTGCAGTTGCGTTCGGCCTTGCTGGGTTGAAACCCATGACCAGGTCCCGCGTATGGGGCGCTAGAACCGATCCGCGCTAGGCCGTCCAGCCAAAGCTTTCGGCGAGATCTTCCGGAATCGCTTTCCACGCCCGCGCGCGCTGTTCTTTGGAAAAGGCCTCGCGCCACTCGTCGACCAAGCCCTTGCGCATATGCACGACTTCTGCTTGGGCATCGGCAAGGAAATGTTTGGGGTCTATCCCGGCGAAAGCGAGCAACTTGTCGAAGTAGGCGGTCTCATCGCGCAAGAACGCCTCGAAGTTGAGGAAGAGCACCTTGATATCCTGGTCCGAGTCGGCGCGCAGCTCTGTCCAACCCTGAATAAAGGTCACGAGTTGCGGCAAATAGCTGTCGATGCACCAATCGATGAGACCCGATAGGTCGCCGCGCAGCACCCGGACCGGCGGGACGACCTTTCGCCAGATCGGCGCCATCAGGCGCATGGCGACATCATCGTGGACGAAATGCGCCCAGGACAGCGTCGCCTGACGCGGATCGCGGACGTGAAATATGATCCGCTTCAGCCCGCGTTGCGCCAGCACCTGCAAATTATAGGGTGTTGCTGGAATATGTTCCTTGGCGACCAGTCCGCCCTGGGCCGCCATGTCGACGCGAGACGGAACCAGACAGCAGTCCGGATAGAGGCCCATGGAAATGTGGCATTGGGCCAGCCCCAAACCTTCCGCCAGCTTGTTCCAGATGCTCTCGCTGGCCGATTTTGGAATGGTATTGATCAACACCGATGGAAGTCCGCGCTCGAGGCCCGAGCGCCGCCGGTCCATGAACTGCTCGGGGGTTGCGCGTACCGGATTGATCTGAAGATTGAGATCGGTGATCAGCGCTTCCGCCTCGTCCCGACGGTTGCGCGCCAAAAGCAGATTGCACAACGGTGCCCGCGCGGCCGTGTTGCCCGGAGCCTGGGCAAGCACCTGACGATAGACCTGGATGGCCCTGTCCAGGTAGGCTTCGGCCTGGATTTCGTCGTCTTGCTGATAGGCGATCGACGCCAGCATGGTCATCGATTCAGGCTGATAGGGGATCTGCTGCAAGACCTTTTCATAAAGGCCCCGGGCTTCGTCCAGTTTCCCCTCCGCCTGGCGTTGGCGGGCGAGATTGATGACCTGTTCCGGTGTGGCCCGGCCACTCGGGTTGGCTTGCACGGTTTGCAAAGCTCCAAAGATTTGCTATGGCGCCGCTGCGGCGGCCGGATTATGGCGAAGCGCTGGGGTGCCCGCAAGGCCGGTTTGGCCCGGTTCGAGGCCAGTTTGCGCCGTCGCCATCACGTACTATAACCAGGCGTCAATTTGCCTGGATCGCGCTCCGCGAGAGACACCCGCGGGAACTTAGGCAGGGTTCGCATGACAGGAGGGATTGATTGACCGGGATCATTTGGCTGGCCTCATATCCGAAGTCCGGCAACACATGGTTGCGCGCCTATCTGGCCAACCTGTTCCGCAACCCCGAACGGCCCCTGGCGATCAATGATCTGCCAAACTACGTGCTGGGCGACGGATTCTTTATTCACTACGAGACCTTCAGCGGCAAAAAAATGGCCGAGCTGACGCCAGAGGATATCGCGCGTCTGCGGCCGAAGGTACACGAGTGGTTCGCTTATTCGCGCGGCGAGGACGTTTTTGTCAAAACCCACAATTTGATCGCGCGTATCGACGGCTGCCCCTTGATTACGCCCTCGGCCACGGTCGGCGCCATCTATGTGGTGCGAAACCCGTTGGATGTCGCGGTTTCCTTCACCCACCACTATCAGGTCAGTGTCGATCGCGCGGTGGAATCGCTGAGCGATCCGAACTACCACTTGCCGGCCTCGGACGATCAGATGATCCAATACCTCAGTTCATGGTCGCGCCATGTGAAGAGTTGGCTCGATGCGCCGGGGATGAAGCTTCACCTCATGCGATATGAGGACATGATCAAGAAACCAGCCAAGGCCTTCAATGGGCTGGTTGATTTTCTCGGCGTCCCGAAAGAGCCGGCGCGCATGCAAAAGGCCCTGAAGTTCTCGTCCTTCAAGGAACTCTCGAACCAGGAAGAAGAGACCTGTTTCGTCGAATCGCGCCCCGACGGCAAGGCGAAGTTTTTCCGCAAGGGCGGCGTCGGCGGATGGCGCGACAGCTTGAGCAAAGATCAGGTGGCGGCCCTGATCGAAGCCCATGGCGAGGTCATGACCCGGGTCGGTTACCTGACCAAGGACGGTAAACTCAAGGACGTTTGACGCCGCCTGGGGATCCGACGGCGGGCCCATTCTCGAATCGCGAAGCGGGGCTTGTGGGCCGCCGTCATGGATCTAGAATGGCGTGGCGCGAACCCTGTCGCTGCGCTGGGGTCGCGCGGTTTTCGCGTTAGCAAAAAGGGCCGGGCACGGTGCAGGGACCACGACACACTCTGGCGATCGGCGACCGCGCGCCCAACTTCGTCCTGCCCGCCGCCAACGGCAAGTTTCAGATGTTCTACGATCAGGTCAAGGGCCGGCCCGTGGTTTTGGTTTTCGCGACGGCAACGCCCGTGGCCCCCTTTGTGAGCTTGACAGAGGATCTGCGAAGCCAAGGCATTGACATCTTTTGTGTCACCTACGACAGCGTCGCCGACAACGCGGCTGCGAACTACCCGGTTCTCGTCTGGTCGGATCAGGAACGCAAGATCACCGGCGCCTTCTTCAGTCAGATCGGCCAGCCGGCCTCCGCCCCGCCGGGGCTGTTGACGGCCCTCCTGCTGGACGCCAATCAACGCGTTCTGGCGATGCAACGCGGCCCGGGAAAGGACATTGTCGCCTGGGCCGAGACCTTTTTTTCCACCCTGCCCGCCGCCGAGATGCCACAGGTTCGGCCGAGCAATGCGCCGGTGCTGCTGATGCCGGCGTTGTTGACGCCGACGATGTGTGAAGAATTGATCGGGCTCTGGCAAACCGCCGGCCATGACGAGGGAACCGTCGGGCGCGTTGCGCAAGGCAACGAACAGGACCTGGTCTACCACCAAGCCAAGAGCCGCCTTGACCACCGCGTCACCGACCCTCAAATAAACCGGGTCTTGCAGATGACCCTCGGTCGGCGGATCGCCCCAGAGTTGGAAAAAGCCTTTCATTTCGAAGGGTTTCGCTTCGATCGTTTTCTTGTCGTCTGTTACGACGCGGCCCGCGGCGACCGCTTCAGGCCGCATCGCGACAATACCTCGCCGACCACCGCCGACAGACGTTTCGCGCTGACCTTGAATTTGAACAGTGCGGACTACGAAGGCGGCGAACTGGTGTTTCCCGAATACGGTCCACACAAATACAAACCCGGCAACGGTGGCGGCGTGATATTTTCTTGTTCGCTCATACACGAAGCCTTGCCGGTGACGAAAGGCCGTCGCTTTGCGCTCCTCAACTTCCTCAGAGCCTTGCCCGGACAAATGCCCGCCTAAATCACATCGCCGGATGGTTATCCATCTTGGCCGGCAAAGTCGCTGTCGCAGCGCGAGCGCACAAATCGCGGCTGTGGCATTATGGCCACAGTGTAGGTTATTTGTCACAAGGCCGGGGTCAAGTTGTTGACTTGGAAAGCTTTGCCTAGGCTATATTCCATGGCTTTCCGGATTCACCAAACCTCGGGGGGCTGTGAGGCTGGGAGATTAAGTCGGGACCAAACGCAGGGGACCCAAATAAATTCTTCCGGTCGGACACTTAGCTTCGTGTTACGCAACGCTTCGAAAAGAGAGGCAGACATGAAAAAAGTACTTTACGGCACCACGGCCCTTGTGGCCGCCGGTGTTATGGCCGCTTCGCCGGCCTCTGCCGAAGAGGGCATTACGCTCGGCCTCGGTGGTTACTACAATGCCTTCTTCGGTGCTGGCAGCATCGATGAAGCCAGCACGGAAACCCGTGACTTCCACAGCTCCGGTATCTATGCCGACGGTGAAGTCCACTTCAAGGGTTCCACCACGCTCGACAACGGCATCACCTTCGGTGTCCAAATCGAGTTGGAAGCCTTCCAGTCGGGTGACCAAATCGACGAAAACTATGCTTTTGTCTCCGGCAGCTTCGGCCGCTTCGTGATTGGTGGTGAGAACACCGCCGGTTACATGACGCAGTATGGTGCCCCGAACGTCGGCGTTCCGCTGAACTCCGGCTGGATCACCGTCTTCATCCCGGCGCCTCCGGGTCACGTCGGCAGCTCCGGCTTCCGTACCGCCACCCTGTCGACCTACCTCGACATCGGCAACGACAACCACGGCATCACCTACTACTCGCCGCGGTTCTCCGGCTTCCAGATTGCTGGTAGCTGGGTGCCTGTCACGGGTACGTCCGGCAATGGTACCGGTGACGGTGCGCAGGGCCTGATCTCGGACGATGACACGCAGATCAACGACGTTCTCGCGGTTGGCGCGAACTTCGTGCAGGACTTCGGC
>JAJFGM010000568.1 GCA_021776145.1 Kiloniellaceae bacterium
CGACACTGCCGTCCGGCATCGCCACTAGGGCGCGCAGGTAAAGCCCTTCGTCGACAGGTTCGGCGAAGGCGGCGATGGGCGTGCGGCAAGAGCCGTCCAGCACTTCCAGGCAGGCCCGCTCGGCGGCCACGCAGGTCGCCGCGGCGGGGTCGTTGATTGCGTCCAGCAGGGCGCGTGTCTCGGCGTCCGCGACCCGCACCTCCAACCCGATGATCCCCTGACCGACCGCCGGCAGCATTTCTTCCGGCGACAGGGCGGCGGTGATTTGCGCCGCCTGGCCAAGCCGCTTGAGCCCGGCGACGGCGAGCAGCGTGGCGTCGACCTGCCCCTCGCCGAGTTTGCGCAGGCGGGTCTGCACATTGCCGCGCAAGGTCACCACCTCAAGGTCGGGGCGGACGGCAAGGAGCTGCGACTGGCGGCGCAACGAAGCGGTGCCGACCACGGCGCCGCGCGGCAGGCTGGCTAGGCTGTCGCCGGCCCGCGAGAACAGCGCGTCGCGCGGATCCTCGCGTGGCAGCATGGCCGACAGGGTGAGGCCATCGGGCAACCAGGTCGGCACGTCCTTCATCGAGTGCACCGCGGCGTCGATGCGCCCGTCGATCCGCGCTTCTTCGATCTCCTTGGTGAAAAGACCCTTGCCGCCGATTTCCGCCAGCGGCCGGTCCTGGATCTGGTCGCCGGTGGTCTTGATAACGACGATTTCGACGCCACCGGCGAGATCGGCATGCGCCGCGATCAGACGGTCGCGAACTTCATGGGCTTGGGCCAGCGCCAGCGGCGAACCGCGGGTTCCCAGGCGAAGGGACTTCGTTGCGGGCATGCGGACAGCTTTAGGGCGTCGCGCCGATGCTTGCAAGACGCCTGCGCTCGCAATGCGCGCTCATGTCGCAAGGCTTTGGCCAGCAACGGATTGGGCGGCGACGGATTGGTCAACGGGGAAATCTCTGCTAGGAATGCGCGATCCGCAGATCCACCCCGTTAGAGACGCCATGAACTACCGCGACGGCCTAGACAAGGACATCGGACAGGTGCAACCGGCCGGGCCGGAGCTTTTTGTCATGCCGATGTGGACGGAAGACTACTGCGCTTATGTCGTCGAACAGGCCGAGAAGGCGCACGCGTTCGCGCGCGGCAAGGGCTACCAAGGCGGCGGCGAAAATCCGGCGATCCGCACGACCGACGTCAAACTGAGCGACCTGCCCGACGTCTTCCAAGGCTACCAGCAGACCTACACCAACCTCTTGGCCAAGATCATCAAGAAGATCTGGCTGGTCAATGTCGAGCACAACGACGCTTTCATCACCCGCTACACCATGCAGACGCAACAGCGCCTGCTGCAACATATCGACCATTCCAGCATCGTCAGCATGACCATCAAGCTCAACAAGGACTTCACAGGCGGCGCCTTGCATTTCGTACGCCAGAAACTGGTCAACACCGACGTGCCTATCGGACACCTGACCTTCTTTCCCAGCGGCTGCACGCATGTGCACGAGGTCCAGCCCCTGCTGAGCGGCCGGCGCTATGCCATCACCTTCTGGACCAAACCCAAATTCACGCCCTGAGTCCGGTATTAGAGGCAAAACAGGCCGCGTGCCACGGGTGTGGCAAAGCCGCTGGCGAGGTTGTAAGGTCCGGCGCCATGAAGACCCCCGGAACACTGACTGTACCCGGAACCCTCACCGTACTGGGCATCGAGACCAGTTGCGACGAAACCGCCGCCGCCATCGTCACCGACAAAGGTGAGATCCGCGCCGATCTGGTGCTGTCGCAGTTCGAGGCACACCGACCCTTTGGCGGTGTGGTGCCCGAAATCGCCGCGCGCAGCCATCTCGATCACCTCGACCGTCTGATCGAGGAAGCCCTGGCGACGGCAGGGCTGGACTTCGCCGATCTCGACGCCATCGCCGCCACCGCCGGCCCGGGGTTGATCGGCGGCGTCTTTGTCGGCGCCATGACTGGCAAGGCCATTGCCCTGGCGCGCGACTTGCCGTTCCTCGCCGTCAACCACCTCGAAGGTCACGCGCTGTCGATTCGCCTGTGCGAAGCGGTCGCCTTTCCCTACTTGCTGCTGCTGGTCTCCGGCGGCCACTGCCAGTTGCTGGCGGTGGAGGGCATCGGCCGCTACCGGCGTTTCGGCGGCACCATCGACGATGCGGTTGGCGAGGCCTTCGACAAGACCGCAAAGCTGCTTGGTCTGGGCTATCCAGGCGGTCCGGCCGTCGAGCGCGCCGCCGCCGACGGCGACCCCGGACGCTTCGCCCTGCCGCGCCCGATGCTCGGCCGGCCACAGCTCGATTTTTCCTTTTCCGGCCTGAAGACGGCGGTGCGTCACACGGTTCAAAAGCTCGAGACGCCGCTGGCGCCGCGGACCGTCGCCGATCTTGCCGCCTCCTTTCAGGCCGCCGTTGGCGACGTCCTGGCCGATCGCTGCCGCGGCGCCCTGGCACGCTTCGAAGAAGAGTTCGGCAAGCGCGGCCCGCTTGTCGTCGCCGGCGGCGTCGCCGCCAACGGCTATCTGCGCGAACGGCTGCAAGCCACCGCCGGGACCGCCGGCTGCGCCTTGCTGGCGCCACCGCCACGGCTCTGCACCGACAATGCCGCGATGATCGCCTGGGCCGGGATCGAGCGTCTGCGCCTGGGGCAGGCCGATCCACTCGACTTCGCGCCGCGACCTCGTTGGCCGCTCGACCAGATGCCGCCGCCGGATGCGCCAGCAGTGCCGCACGAAGAGAGCTCGCAGCCATGAACTCGGCCGCCAGAGAACCGGGCGGCGGGGCGCCACGGCCGGAAGTGCTCGGCTTCTTTCCAACGCCGGCCTATCTGGCCGAGCTGCCGCGAACCGAAGCGCTCAACGCCGAACTGAAACGCATCATCCTGGAACGCGAGGCGGGCGAAGCCGGCCTCGACAACAGCAATGTCGGCGGATGGCATTCGGGCCGCGATTTCGCCGAGTGGGGCGGTCCGGCGTTGCAGCAGGTTCTCGAGGCCGCCAAGTCGCTGGCCACCCAGTTAACGCGTGACCGCAAGGGCCGCGCGGTCCGGCCGGAGTGGCAGGTGGAGTGCTGGGCCAACATCAACCGCAGCGGCCAGGCCAACAAACGTCACACCCACCCCGGTTGCTTCTGGTCCGGCACCTATTACGTCGACGACGGCGGGGTGGCGGACCACCCGCGCTATGGCGGGGCCTTCGAATTTCAGGACCCCCGCGGTGTCGCCCCGGCCCTGGCCGGCGACCTCTTGTACCGCGAACCGCACGGCAGCAATTCGGCCCCGGCGGAAACCGAGATCCGGCCGCGCAGCGGCCTGATGGTGCTGTTTCCCAGCTGGATGCCGCACGCCGTGCGGGCCTATAGCGGCCCCGGACAGCGCATCTCGATCGCCTTCAACTTCGCCCGCAATTAAAGACCAGGGACAACATGCGCCCCACACCCCCGACCTCCGGCGACATCAAGGTGCGCAGCCTGTCGCTCTATGCCACGCCGCTGGCCGTCGTGCTGCTGCCCGAAGCGGCGGATCTCAACAGCGCTCTCGCCGCCGACCTGCGGCGGCGCGAAGCCGCGTCCGGCGCGGACGGGGGGCCGGTGGGAGGCCCAACGGCCGGGCGCTCGTCCTGGGATCTGCTGCAAGTGGGCCCGCCCGCGGTGCAAGCCGTGATCGTGCGGGCCCGCGCCATGGCCGCCGACTTGACCAGCGACGCCGAGGGCAAGAGGGCCGAGGTCGCCTGGCGCGCGGCCTGCCGCGGGGTCGTGCTGCGCGCCGGCCAGGCCGTCGAGGCGCATGCCGATCACGGCGCCTTCTGGTCCGGCCTCTACTATGTCGACGACGGCGGCGCGGCGGCACAGCCGACGCGCGGCGGCGCCCTGGAGTTCCAGGATCCGCGCGGCGCGGCGCCGGTGATGTACGCGCCGGATCTGACCTTCGCCGGTCCCGGCGGCGCGACCCTGGGCATCAGCCAAACCATGCAGCCACGCGCCGGCGCCCTGGCGGTCTTTCCTTCCTGGCTGCTACAATCGATGAGCTATTATCGCGGCGACGGGACGGTCATTGCGCTCGCCTTCACATTGTGCCGCTAAGCGGCTATTTCCTGTGGTGCACGACAACCGATTATCGGCGTCGAGGTAAAGGGGCGCTAAGATAGCGCGCAAGAAACCATGGCAATGCAGCGGGTCGGGGTTTTGGGGAGCGGTGCCTGGGGAACCGCCCTGGCGATCGCGGCCCGGCGCGCCGGACGCGACGTTACGCTGTGGGCCCGCCGGCGGGAAATCGCCGAGGACATCAACGGGGCCGGGGAAAATCGTTCCTACCTGCCGGGCATTGCCGTCGACCCGGCGATCCGCGCCACTTCGGACCTAGCCGAGGCGGCGGCGAACGACGCGCTTTTGCTGGTCGTGCCGGCCCAGCACCTGCGTGGCATCGCCCAACAGCTGGCGCCGCACCTCGGCGGCGACTGCCCGGTGATTATCTGCGCCAAGGGCATCGAACGCGGCAGCGGCGCCCTGATGAGCGAGGTTATCGCGGCGAGCCTGCCGGGGCGGCCGCAGGCTGTACTCTCGGGGCCGACATTCGCTGCCGAGGTCGGCGCCGGCCTACCGACGGCGGTGACCCTGGCCAGCCACGACGCCGATCTCGGCGCCCGGCTTCTGGCCGTGCTCGGCAGCCGCGGTTTTCGCCCCTACCTTTCCGGCGACCCGGTCGGCGCCGAAGTCGGCGGCGCCGTCAAGAACGTGCTGGCCATCGCCTGCGGCATCATCGCCGGGCGCAAGCTGGGCGACAACGCCCGCGCCG
>JAJFGM010000569.1 GCA_021776145.1 Kiloniellaceae bacterium
CCTTTATGCGATGAAGGAGGCCGGCTACGACTGGAACCGACCGTACCGCAAATCCGCCCGCGTCGTCGGCGAGGTGATGGGTAAATACCACCCGCACGGCGACGCGGCGATCTACGACGCCATGGTCCGCATGGCGCAGGATTTTTCCATGCGCCTGCCGCTCATCGACGGCCAGGGAAATTTCGGCTCGATGGACGGCGACCCGCCGGCCGCCATGCGTTACACCGAGGCGCGCCTGGTGCGGGCGGCATCGGACTCGCTGCTGCAGGACATCGACCGCAATACCGTCGACTTTCAGGACAACTACGACGAAACCACGCGTGAGCCGGTCGTGCTGCCGGCCCGTTTCCCGAACCTCCTGGTCAATGGCGCCGGCGGCATCGCCGTCGGCATGGCGACCAACATCCCGCCGCACAACCTGGGCGAGGTCATCGACGGCTGCTGTGCCTTCATCGACAACCCCGAGATCACCATTCTCGAGTTGATGGACATCATCCCCGGACCGGACTTTCCGACCGGTGGAATCATCCTCGGGCGCGTCGGTATCCGCGATGCCTATCACACCGGGCGCGGGTCGCTGCGGGTCCGCGGCAAGGCTGAAATCGAGGAAATTCGCAAGGATCGCTTCGCCATTGTCGTCAGCGAGGTGCCCTATCAGTGCAACAAGGCACGCATGGTCGAGCGCATCGCCGAGCTGGTGCGCGAAAAGACCATCGAGGGCATTGCCGACCTGCGCGATGAAAGCGACCGCGAGGGCGTGCGTGTGGTCATCGAATTGCGCCGCGACGCCGAACCCGATGTCGTGCTCAATCAGGTCTACCGTTATTCGCCCCTGCAGGGCAGCTTCGGCTGCAACATGCTGGCGCTCAATGGCGGCCGGCCGGAAATGCTCGATCTCAAGGCGATCATCTCCGCCTTCTTAGACTTCCGAGAAGAGGTCATTACCAGGCGCACGGTTTTCGAGTTGGAGAAGGCGCGCGACCGCGCCCATGTCCTGGTTGGCTTGGCGATCGCCGTTGCCAACATCGATGCCGTCATCGTTTTGATCCGCGCCGCCGCGGACCCGGTGGCGGCGCGCGAGCAGTTGATGGAGCGGGAGTGGCCGGCCCAGGATGTGGCGCCGCTGATCAGTCTTATTGACGAACCCGGGCGCGCCATCTCGGAGAGCGGAACCTATCGTCTGTCCGAGGCCCAGGCACGCGCCATACTCGAGTTGCGCCTGCAACGCCTGACAGGGCTGGAACGCAACAAGATCGCCAGCGAGCTGGAAGAGATCGCCATCCAGATCGTCGACTACCTGGAAATCCTCTCGTCGCGCGCGCGTTTGATGGAAATTCTTCGTGGCGAGCTCGTTGACATGAAGGAACGCTTCGCGACGCCGCGCCGCACCCTGATCGAAGAGCACGACTTCGATCAGGCCGACGAGGACTTGATCCAGCGCGAAGATATGGTGGTGACGGTTTCGCACAGCGGTTACGTCAAGCGCGTGCCCTTGAGCACCTACCGCGCCCAACGCCGTGGCGGCAAGGGGCGCGCCGGCATGTCGACGCGCGACGAGGATTTCGTCAGCCAGGTTTTCGTCTGCAACACCCATACGCCCGTGCTGTTCTTTTCCTCGCGCGGCATGGTCTACAAGCTGAAGGTCTACCGCCTGCCCGTGGGCACGCCGCAGGCGCGTGGCAAGGCTTTGGTCAACCTGCTGCCGCTGCAAGCCGGCGAGACCATCACGGCTTTCATGCCGATGCCCGAGGACGAGACGCTGTGGAACGAGATGTCGGTCGTTTTTGCCACTTCTCGTGGCGGCGTGCGGCGCAATCGCCTGTCGGATTTCGTCAGCGTCAAGGCGAACGGCAAGATCGCCATGAAGTTCGAAGAGGGCGACGGCCAGTTGATCTCGGTGAAGACCTGCAACGAGAACGACGATCTTTTGCTGGCGACGGCGAAGGGCAAGTGCATTCGATTTTCTTCTTCCGACGTGCGCGTCTTCACCAGCCGCACCTCGACCGGCGTGCGCGGCATCCGTCTGGCCAAGGGCGACGAAGTCATCTCCATGTCGATCCTAGAGGATGCCGGTGTGGTCGGCACGGAGGAACGCGACGCTTATCTGCGTTACGCCAATGCTCTGCGTCGCGCCGATGTCGACGAAGAGACGCCGCCGCCTTGCGCACCGGCCGACAACGGTGACGAATTGAGCGATGCGCGCATCGAGGAACTGGCGGCGCGCGAGCAGTTCGTGCTCTCGGTCTCCGAGGATGGCTACGGCAAGCGCACCTCGGCTTATGAGTACCGTGTCACCAACCGTGGCGGGCAGGGTATCTCGAACATGGATCTAGGGCGTGGTGGCGGGGCCGAACCCGGCGTTCTGGCGGCCTTTCCCGTCGAGCCGAGCGACCAGTTGGTGCTGGTCACCGACGGCGGCAAGCTGATCCGCACCCATGTGAACGACGTGCGCATCGCCGGCCGCACGACACGCGGCGTCCGGCTCTTTCGTGTCGATAGCGACGAACGGGTGGTTTCGGTCGCCCATATGACCGACGAGGAAACCGACGACGACGAAAACGTCGACAGTGACGAAGAAGTCGGCAATGACGAAGGCGCCGGCGATACCAACGGGCCGCCGAACGAAGGCACGACCGAAATCCCGACGCAGGACGGCGACCCGGGTCCTGAAGACAACCTGGGCTGAAGGCGACCTGGGCTAAAGTCGACCTGGGCTAAAGTCGACCGGGGCTAAAGTCGACCGGGGGCTGAAGACGTCCCGGGTTCAAACTAGGAAAGCGGTAGAAATCATGGCAGACAGGCAACCGCTCGTCGGGGTTTATCCCGGGACTTTCGATCCCATAACCAAGGGCCACAGCGACATCATCTCGCGGGCCGCCAGGGTGGTCGACAAGCTGGTCATCGCGGTGGCACGGAATGATGGCAAGGGACCGTTGTTCCAGACCGCCGCCCGCGTTGAGATGGTACAGGCCGAGGCCGCGGCCATGCCGAAACATCGCGCCGAGATAGAGGTCAGGCCTTTCGAGAGCCTGCTGGTGCATTTCTGCCAGGATGTCGGGGCACAGGTCCTGGTGCGCGGCCTGCGCGCCGTCTCGGACTTCGAGTACGAATTCCAGATGGCGGCGATGAACGCCCGCCAGGACAACGATATCGAGACCGTGTTCTTCATGGCCTCCGAACGGCACCAGTTCATTTCGTCCCATTTCGTCAAGGAAATCGGCCGTCTGGGCGGCGATATTTCGACCCTGGTCAGCCCCGTCGTGCGCGAGCGCCTGGAAGCCCGCTTCCGCGAACTCAAGGAGACCTGAGGGCCACCGCGCGCGGCACCCTCAGCACTCCTATTCCGTCGAGGAGTTGACCGGGCGGCGGCACGGCCCTATGTTGCCGCCGCGCTACAGCAGGCCAGGGACTCCAAGGGGTGCCCCACACCCGCGGTGGCCGTGTGGGCCCGTAGCTCAGTTGGTAGAGCAGCTGACTTTTAATCAGCGGGTCACAGGTTCGAATCCTGTCGGGCTCACCATTTAAACCCTTGAAGCCAAACACGGTTTCGAGGGTTTTCTTTTTGTTCCAAAGCGATGTTTGTAAGTATTGTCAGTTATGTTTGTAACTTTTGTCGTCGCCCGGTGCTATTTTGTTCACGTCGCCATGATATGAAACCCGACGCGGGGCGTGTTGTTAGGTCGGGTCTTTGAGGGCATAGAACAGATCCCAGCCAGTTCTCGAAATGGTGAACTTAGGTTCAAATTCAGTGCTGCCGGCGGTTCTAGGTTGCATCTTAATCAAGCCCGAGATGCGGACCCTATCCAAAGCCAAATCCGTGCGATCCGCGTCCCACTGAAATTCTGCGACTTCCTCATGTCCGCCCCTTGGGATCCTGACGTAACGCAACACTGCAGGGATTTTGGTAGGGTTGGCAATTGAGCTATCTGTTGTTACTTGCCCGAACGGTCGGTAATCCCGGTTCGCTGTCTCAGCGTTACGGGTCCTGTGGCCCGGCAGGATTTCTACGAGTGCCCGTCTGGTGCGCTCACCAAATTCATCTTGGGGCTTGGCCAAAACAAGTGACGAGCGGTCTCTTTCAGGCTGATCGAGTGTCAGTACATCGATCAAACTCGCGCAAAGCCGAAAGAACCCAGCGTCGTCTGGCGCCATACGTTCCAAAAGATCCTTATAGATCTTTTGGGGCTCAAGAGGGTTTTCTGGTTTGGTTACGTTGACAAGAAGGTTCGCCCAGAGATCCTGAAGCGTCGGGTCATCCTCGGTTTCAAGGCCTGCCTCATAGCTGTAAGCAACACGGGGCGGCACCGGAGTGGCAATGGCCAGGTCGATTCCGGCAGCATCTGCTTTTTGTTTCGCCCGCAGATAAATTGAGCGACGATTCTCCAGGCGCCAGTTGACCTCTTCTCTGAGGTGCACGCTGAGATCTGTGAGAATACCCCATCCTTGTCCAAATGGCCCCAGAAGATTCGCGCCTATGCGTTCCAAATCGCCAAGCTTTGCCAGCATCTCACGACCAAGTTTGGCCGATTCCTGTACAGCCTTTGCTGTTTCAGCGTGCTCAGACATTTTTTTGCCGTCTCCGGAGTTGCTGGTTTTGCCGTTGACAGCTCCTATTCAATTCCTTTGCCAGCCGCGTCGAGACGGGCGATGGCGGCGGCGGCGCGGCGCTTCTTGGCGGTGTACTTGCGGACCATTTCGGCAGTCTTGTGGCCGGTGATCGCGGCGATGGTTGGCCAGTCGCAGCCGAGTTCGTGCAGGACCGTGGCGGCGGTGTAGCGCAGGCCGTGGCTTGTGCAGTCGTCGGGCAGGCCGGCGGCGCGATAGGCGTCGCGCATTTCGTGGCGGAAGTGGTCGACCTTGTAGGCGCGGCCGGCGTCGGTGACGAGTATCACGACGTTCTTGTGCTGCTTTAGCCAGGGCTCCAAGGTGTCGCGTAAGGCCTGGCTGGCGGGAATTTCGACCCTTTCGCCAGTCTTTTCCTGGGCGACCTTGATCCAGCCGTCCGCCGCATAGTGGCGGCGGTCCATGGCGACTACGTCACCGCCGCGTTGTCCGGTCGCGAGTAGCAATTCAAAGGCGGTGCGTTGGCGCGTACCGATTGCCCAGATGTCGCGGAAGGCGTCGACTTCGTAGGTTTCCCAAGGCCTGTGGCCATCGCCGGTCTTCAGTTGGCGCGGACGCCGGGCCGGGTTCGACCAGGCCGGTGGCAAACCGAAACGGCGCTTGCGGTCCTCGGCAAAGTTGAGAATGAGGCGCAGGACCGACAGCAGATAGTTGGCGGTGCGCGGTGTTGCCTGGTAGGCGTCGCGCAATTCGAAGATGAAATCGCGCGGCATGGCGCGGACCTTCAGGTCGCCATAGTGTTCTTTCAGGCGGTCGAGATAGCGGCCGTAATCGCGCCGCGTCTTCGGCTTCAATTGCGTGAAGTCCGGCGCGGCGCGATAGGCCTCGATCAATGCCGCCAGGGTGCCGGCGCCGGCCGATTGCGGGCCTGTGGCCTCAAAAGATTCGTGCGTGCGTCGGTAAGCGTCGAGCCATTCCGGCGTGCCGACACTGCCCGGAATGCGAATGCAGAGGCCGTCGCGGCGGTAGTAGGAATAGACGCGGCCACGCTGGCGGAAAACGTTTATGTGGGGCAGTTCAATTTTGGTCACGCCTTGGCGTTCCTGACTCGCTTCATCCAATCTTCGGCGTCGGCGTCATTGCCGGGTGTGTCGGTCGGCAATGCTGCGCTAATGCCGGCCTTGGCGTCAAGCCAGGCGTCGAGGTGATCGCGCAGCCAAACCTTTCGGCCGGCGGTGATCCAAACCGGCGCCGGCAGGTTCCCGGCGTCGACTTCGCGATAGAAATTGGTATTTGAGATCCCGAGATAGTCGGCCGCTATCGTGGCGCCGAGGCAGCGCGGCCAGTCCGGTAGATGGGATAGGTCACGAGCCATGGCGCGCGGCCTTTGGTGTCGCAGTAGGCCAGGGCGCGCGCGCCCAAGCGTCGGCGTTGGCCTTGCGGGCTTCGGCCATGGCCAGGGCCTGGCGCGGGGAGACGCGGCGGATCGTTGCGCGGCAGTTTGGGCAGGCCTGTAACCGGGTGATCGTACCGCACGACTGGCAGGCCTTGGCGGGAAGTAGGCCGGTCATGAGGTCGGATCCCGGTTGGCCAATTTGAGCAGAACGTCGGCGTGGCAGGGGTCGCCCGGTTTGCACCAACAGGCAAGGTTCTTGCCGCGCAGCTCGAGGCGCGCTTCGATTCGCAAACGCTGCGACAGGAAGCGCCGATAGAGCCTCACTGCATCGGCCGCGTCTTCGGCGACGACCTGGACGGGTTTGATACCGTTCGGCCGGGTGTTCCATTCGCCGATAACGAAGGGGTTGCCCCATTTCGTCGGGCGGGCGACCGAGGCCGTGTTCGGCGGCATACGCCAGCCCTTGGTTCGCCTGAGTTGAACGCGCTGCGGGCTGGCCTGCCCGCCGGAGCCTTGGCGAAGGCGGGTCATGGCAAAAACCCTTTCGGGAATTCGCGGACCTGCAGGTCCGGGGGGAAGCCGGCGAAGTCCTTGAAGTCGGGGCCGTTGGCCTGGCCGCCTTGCTTCATGAAGAAGGCTGTATCGGCGTCGCGGCATTGGCGCAGGAGATCGCGCGGCCAATCCCAATTATACAGCCGGGCGCCGGGGCCGCTTTCGCCGCCACATATGACTTGGTCAATCCCGGAAAGATCAACGTCGCCGAGATCTTCCAGCAACGGTTCGGCGGAGACAAAGCGGTAAGCCGCCGGGGTATCGCGCAGTGGCCCGAGCCGGTCCTTGCGCTTGCGGTCCTCGAGCGAGACGCCGAGGGCGACATTGGAGAGCGGCCAGGGTCGCTTAGACCAGAGCGGGCTGTCGAGGAGTCGCAGGGCAATCTGATCAATTCGCAACATCGCGCCACGACCAAGGAAGTAGTCCCGCATTCGGCCTGCACGTTTGGTGAGGACCTGGAAGCGGTGTTGCGGGCAGAGCGCCATGACGGCGAAGACCTCGTCGATCCAGGCGTCGGGCGTGTCTTCGTGGAAGAGGTCGCCCATGCTGTTCACAAAGTATGTCGTCGGCTTTTTGCGCTTCAGGGGCGCCAGCATCGTGCGTTGTGGCGCCTTGGCGATCTTGCCGGTCCAGACGGGGCCGCGGTCGCTCGGCTGCGTCGTGCCGGCGTAGTGGGGCACTTGCGGGTTGCCGTCGAGGCGGGCGCCGGCGAAGCGCATGGCATAGCAGTTGCGGCAGCCCGGCGACTCGATCTCGCAGCCGACGATGGGATTCCAGGTCTTGCCGGGGCTACCATCGGCGTTGCGGACCCATTCGATCTTGGTCATGGCCAAAGACCAGAGATCAGAGGACCCGCCTTCGCCGAGGCTTCGGCGGGCGGACAGGGATCAGAAGCGTCGGCGGTGAAGCGGGGGCGGCTCATTGCAGCATCGCCGGCGTGAAGAGTGGGGCGCGGTCGATATCCTCGACCATGGCATCGACGGCGAGGAAGAAACCGCCGATGAAGAGGCCGAAGGCGATGGCGTAGACGGCGAGGACGGCGACAAGCCGCAAAATCATCGCCTGTTGCTCGCCTGCGTCGGACAAAAAAGTGGCGCGTCGCCGGGATCGACGAACGCGCCAGTTTGGAGAAAGTGTGGCGGGTCGGTTCATGCCGGATCGGCGGCGCCGCCGTTGCTCTGGCCGCTGTTGAGTTTGATGACGTTGTCGACGTCGCGCGCGGTGACGGCGGCGGCGACCAGACGCGGCAGCCCGGTATGGACCGAGGCTGCCATGATGTCGCGTTCCTTTTCGGCCGGGTACTTGGCGATCAGGGTCGCGATCGTCTTTTGCAGTTCGTAAATCAACGCCTGGGGGTCGGCGTGAAGCGCCAGGTCATCCGCGACCAGGGCGTCGACCTTGCGCGCGAAGTCGGCGGCGTGTGGGTTGCTGTCGTTTGGCATTTTCGTTCCCTCATTGTGTTGGCCTAGTGGCCGCGTCCGTAATGGCGGAGCCTTCCCGTTGAGGTTGACTAGGGAAACACATAAAAATTTGCGCTGTCAACGAAAACTGTTTAAAAAAAACGCTTCAGGTCGATAAAAAATATCGCATACGAATCATCTGTTGCGGGAAACAACCAAAGATGATCATCTAACTGGCGAGAAGCTGGAGCGGAAATGATAGACAGCGACGGACAATTACACGTCTCGGTGTATGTCGATCCGAGTCGGGGTGTCGGATATTGCGACCAGATTGAGGCCGAGCTGGCCGGTGTCGATGTCCGGCGCCTGGGTAAATTCAACGTCGCGGGACCGCTGCATCAAATCGCCTGGTTGTGCTTCGACAAACATGAGGGCTTGGTGTTGATCTCTAACGACGATGATCTCGTTTCTGGTTTAGTCTCCGGGACGTTATTGAAGGCGCGCCAAATCCCAATTGTGCAAGCGAGCGTTGGCCGCTTTTTGAAATCGCTGCTGGCCTAAATGGCACTGGAAGTGCCGATCAAGATATAGCGATGGCTCGCACTTAGCAGCTAACTCACAGAAAATCCTATTCAGCGCCCACTCATATTGACAGGCGTGTTTTTTGCCGCGTGCACCTGGCGCGCTTGGGCGCGATTATGTCGCGCGACAAGGCATCGGGAGGGGGCGGTATGCATTTGGTCGAGGGGGTCGCCTTGGAAGACCCCAGGGACAGCATCGCGCTGTTTGTGAGGCGTGCTGCGGCGCAGGCGCAAGGCGCGGGAATAGATTTTCATCTACACGACGATTTCGAGCGTTACATGGCGGTCAATCGAGCCTGCCGAGATAGTTGGTACCAGTCGCAGTCGACTTTCGACCCGGCGTTCGGGCGGTTGGACCGGGCCTTTTGGATCGAGGCACGGGCACGGCAGGACGGGCAGTTGGCGGCGACATTTGCCGAGCGCTTGTTCGTTGTGCGTGACGGTACATTGGCGGATTTTCTTGCAGAGTTGCGATTGTTTTATGACGAGCCTCGGCGCGATGCGCGTGCGGGGGAATCCTGCGAAGTGTTTTCTTCAGCCGCCAAGCGCATGCGCGGCCGGATTAGCTACAACGGTGGAATGTGGGTGCACCCGACGTGGCGCCAAGGTGCTGCACGATTGCGCTTGTCGGCTGTAATGGCCAGGATCTCGCGGGCACTGTCGATATTGCGCTGGCGCCCTGACTATGTGTTCGGCCTAGCCGAGCCGGTGATCGCGGAAAAAGGGTTGGTCGCCGGCTATGGCTTCCGGCACGTTGAGCCGGGAGTTCGTTGGCGTGGTTCGCTCTATGGCGATGACTACGCGCTAACGCTGTGCTGGATGGATCAGCCGGAAATGATCCAAGAAATTAATGATTTCATGCAACTAGCCGACAACTACCCGCTTTCAGCTCGGTAACGCAAATGAGTGCGGGTTCGCCGCTTTGCATGCGGGCTGGCAGCAGCCCGCGTTCATAGTTGATGCGACGGTCAATCGGCGCGCGTTCGAGCGTGGCGTCGAGCCATTCCCGGCGCGGCAAGCAGTCCGAAAGGACCGCGCGATAATGGGCCAAGGTCCAGGCATTGTATCTCTGATCTGTATCGTCCAGATCGGCGCGTGCGCCAACGGATTTGTCGCACCAATCCGCGCCTAGGGTGCGGCTGATATCGTCGCCGATCCATCGATAGACCAACCCGCCGTCGGATTCGTTGTGTGAGAGGATGGTACAGTGTTGAAGTAGATTGTTTTCATCCAAGGCGGCAAAAATCTCACCGTCTATTAGGGCGCCGTTGCGGTCCCAGGCTTGGCAGACAGCGCCGATGCGCGTGGCGGCGTCGCAAGGCTCGCCCGCTGACCAGGCGCGGAAACGAAAGGCCACCGTCGTTAAGTCGAGCGCCTTGAGTTCATGCAAACGGGCTATCGCTTTGGCCGGCGCAAGAAATGTCTCGTCCATATACCAGCGCGCCGTTTGCACACGGATTCTTGTGTTGTCGAACTCGCCGGATCCGGCCTTGTCGATAGCTTCGCTTAAGTCTGGCGCGTTAGTTCCATCAAGACGGCATGTCACCGTTAAGACGTCGTGGCGGGTCGCACAGGCTACGGCGGTTTTCATTTCCGTCCTCATTTGCCGCCGCGAATGCGCAAAATCTTGTTTATGGCATTGAATTTGTTAATCGGTATCGTCTCGCGAATCAGAATGCGGACTTTGCCGGGGCCGGCCTGATAAACCTCAAAAATATCGTCGCCGGTGTCGTTCTCGAAATACTTGTCTATGTCGTCTCCCAGGTCGGCAGGGCCAAGCTCGGCATCGTTTTCGTTGCCGTCGCTCTTGAAAAAGTGTTCTGGCGGAACGTCGAGAACGTTCGCGATTTTGACCACGGATTCGATGTTGGGCCGCGAGCCGCGTTCCCAATTGCGCAGGCTGGAATCCGCCAATTCGGCGGCTTTGAGCATCGCCGTTTTGGTGAGTTTCAACTCGCGACGTCGCGCATCGACGCGTGTCAAAAAGTCTTCCACCAGTTTCATGCGCTAATAATGACGCATCAGAAAGCATGCGTCACCCGCATAATTTTGCACACTCTAAGCGGAAAACGTTAAATTTATCGTTGACGGTGTTTAAAAAAAGCAGATATCGTGCCCGTCACGCGGAGGGATACAACCTTTAGTGACGGGTACTAAATCTTGTGGTGAAGCCCCCTAAGACCAATACGAGCCGTCTCGCCGGCCTGGATCTGCAGGATTTTCAGGACATCGAGGGCGCCTTCGTCGATGCAGCCGAGCGATTCTGCGTTGAGCGTGGTGTTTCTGAAACCGGCCTTCTTAAGGCCGCCGGCAAGCAGTGGTCAGTGCTGAATCGTCTGCGCCGCGGCGATGGGTGCAGCAGCCGCACCATCCGAGATTGCGCAATTGCGGCTGGCCAGATCGTCGAGCAGCTTTCGGCGAGTGCCGGCATGTTGCCAGAAATCGAACGGCTGAAAGAACGACGCGCGCTTGCCGATAAGGATATCGATATCGCCGCGCGCCTGACGCGTGGGTCGGTGTCACACTTACGTCTATTAGGCCGGATCGGTCCCGAGGACGCGGCCAAGCTGCGCGCTTTCCTTGAAAAACACGGGGGCGCGGGGGTCGAGACCCCCGGGGACTCACCCGATGCCTGATCGCGCCGCCGATTCCGGCCTGCGCTGTCTCGGCTGCGACCGCAGCGCCGCGACGCTTTCCGACCTGATCACCTATTGCCCGCGCGCCAGGCACGAGAACTGCCCGGCGGCGGCGGCGCGGCGGTCCGAGGTTGGCGACGACTTCGCCGGCCTGGCGGCCTTGGCGCTGCACAAGAACCACGAATGGAAGCGGCGCCAGGTCGCCGCCAGCCGGCGGGAGTGGCGGCGATGACCGAGGACTGCGGACAGAAGACCGCTATCAGAGACTGCCGCGCGGCGGTCTTCACCTGCACGGCCTGCGAGCGCGCCGGCGCGACCTTGGGCGCGATCCTCGACCAGGGCTGCGACCGGATCGGCCACGACTGCCCAGTGAAAAGCCGGCTTTGCGCCGATCGGATCACCTTGTCGCAGGTCCGGCTGACGGGCGGGCGCTTTCCATGACGTTTCGGATCCAGGCCGTCGCGCCCGCCGGCGCGGGCCGCAACTTGGGGGAGGGTGCCGTGAGATATGAGGTCGAGAGCCTGACCAAGCGCGATTTCCGGATCCACAAGGCCGCCGGGGGCGTCGTCGAGGCGGTGGTCAGCGGCGACCGCGCCAACGCCTTGCGCGGGCGGTACCTGCATTTCAAGGGCCTGTCCGACGAGCTGGCCGACGCCTTCCTCGACGGGGTCTGCCTGTCGGCGTTGCACAAGGACGCGATCCGCGCGGATATGGGCTGCGGTTGCCAGGCGCAGGGAAGCGAGGTGGTGACCGTCAAGAGGTACGGCGGGGCATGAACGCCGATACCCCGAGCCTCGCCGGTCTTTTGGGCGCCGCCGCCGGGGCGCTGCATCTGCGCGGCGAGGACTATCCGGCCTGCCCCTACCGGGCGCCGAACGCGCGCGACCAGGTCCGCCGGCGCGCCTGGTCGCGGGGCTTCCTGCTCGCCTTGGCCGGGCGGGTTTCACGGGAAACGGGGGCTTACTGTTTCACGGGGGCGAAGGGCACGCGTCACGGCATGCGGCCGGATCGGCTGGTGTGGAGCGCGGACGAACTGCGGCTTTTGAGCAACGCGGCCGGGCGCGTGCCGCTGGTCGAGGTGGCGCGGCATTTGGGGCGCTCCTACCCGGCGGTGCGGATCCGGCTTTGTCGACTGCGCAAGGTCTCGGCGATCCCGCGCCAACGCGGGGAGGCGGCGTGAATGACCCCGGCCAGCAACAGAATTCGCGGGCTGCCGTCCGTGGATAGGGCGGTCATTTCCGACCGTCCTTCGCCCCTTGGGCGCAAAGCCTCCCTGTTGACTTCCCCCGCCTTCGCGCAGGCGCTTCGGCGCGGCTTGCCCCGCCGGAGCCTTGGCGAAGGCGGGGGCTTTTCTTGAAGGAGATGACATGAGCGAAAGCACGTCCGGCAAGACCGGGCACAACCTGGCCGGGGCACGGCTCTTGAGTTTTGTCGAGCGCGTTGAACGGCTGCGCGAGGAAAAGAAGGCGCTCAACGAAGACGAAAAGCTGGTCATGGCCGAGGCCAAGGTCGACGGCTTCGTGCCGGCCGGAATCCGCTATGTGGTGAAACAACGGGCCAAGGCGCCGCACGACCGCGAGGAAGAGGCGGCGCTGCGCGATCTCTACATGGAGGCCTGCGGCATGGGCGACGCCGGGCCGCTGTTCCGCCAGGTCGGATTGATGGACGTCGACATTGCCTCGCGCGAGGCGGTGACCGAGGCGCTGAAAGCCCTTGTGCCGGCCAACGGCGAAATCATCGTCAAGGTCGGCGGCAAGGCGGTGCGTCTTTGGCGCGACGAGGACGGCAAGGCGCAGAGCGAAGACTATGTCGAGCCGAAGCGCCGGGCCGCGCCGGCGGAGGCGAACTCGACGGTTCATAATCGCCCGGCGGCCGAGGTACCGGACGTCGACGCCGAGGGCGCGGCCGAGTTGGGCAAGGCCGCCTATACCGCTAACCGGCCGATCACGGCCAATCCCTTTCCCTTCGGCGACAAGCGGCGGGGGATTTGGGACAAAGGCTGGCGCGCCGGATCCGGGACCGACGGCATGGGTCCTATGGACGACGGCGAGGACGAAGGCGACGGCGGCGGGGAGTGACTCCTAGATGGGCCGCAAAATTGATCTGACCGAATTCGGCACGCTGTTGCTGCCGGACGAAGCCCTGGACCCAATCCTCGGCAAGACGGTGCGCGGCGTCTTGGCCGACTGGCTTGAAGAGATCTGGGCCGCCGAAGAGTTGCTGGCGGTGGGCTTGCGACCGCGGCGCAAGGCCCTGTTCAGCGGTCTGCCGGGCGTCGGCAAGACGACGCTTGCGCACCACTTGGCGGCGCGGCTTGGCTTGCCCCTGCTGTCGGTCCGGCCCGACCGTTTGATCGACCGTTGGCTTGGCAGTACCGGGCGCAACATCGGGGCGCTTTTCGACCTCATGGCGGAACAGGAAGCGGCGAATGAGCCGGTCTTTCTGTTTCTCGACGAATTCGACGCGATCGGTCTGAAGCGGAAGTCGGCGACGCAAGGTGCCGAGGACGAACAGAACGCCTGGGTCAATGTGCTGTTGCAGCAGATCGAAGGCTGCACTGGCTTTTGCATCGCGGCGACGAACCGTGCCTCGGATATCGATTCGGCGGTCTGGCGGCGCTTCGAGCTGCAGGTTCGCTTAGAGCTGCCCGGGGCGCATGAGCGGACGCGGATCATCGAACGCTACTTCGCGCCCTTCGAAATTCCGGCGCCGGGGCTGGCGCCCTTGGAAGCGGCCATGGCCGGGGCGACGCCGGCGCTGATTCGGCAGTTCTGCGAGGGGATGAAACGTTATGTCGTGGTCGGCCCGAAAGTAGGCTGGCCCATGTTGCGCGAACAGGCGCTGACAAGTGTCATTGGCGGCATAGAGCCGCACGCCGACACGATCCGGCCGCCCCTGTGGTCGCCCGACAGTCGCGAGCGGCGGCTGGCCTTCATGGCCTTTCCCTGGCCGCTGAAACAATCGACTGCGGAAAGCGGGGCGGCATGAGGGAATCCGCGATAGAGGCCGTCGCGCGGGCAACGCGGCTGCCGCCGGAAGTCGTCGAGCGCGTGGCGCGCGCGTTCGATCGGCGCGGCGTCGAGCCCGGCCCGGCCGTCGCCGAACACGCCGGCGGCGGCCTGGGCCTGCCGCCGGGCAAGGTGCCGGCGCGGCAATTGGGGGCGGGGGAGTAGGGCGGTGAGCATCGATCTTATGTCGCGGGTCTTCAAGCTGGATCTGATCCCGACGCACAAGCTGATCCTGCTGAAAATGTGCGACCGCGCCAACGATGAGGGGCGGCAGGTCTTCGAAGGCCTCAACACCATTGCAAAGTGTGCCAGTTGCTCGCGGTCGACTGTCAAAAATGCGATCCGCGATTTCAAGAAAGCCGGCATCGTAAGCGTGCAACAAGAGGGCGGAAAGGGGCCGAAGTCGACGAACCATTATCATGTGCATATCGACGTCGCCGAGGCGGTCTATAGGCCGACCGAAGAGGCCGCCGAGGGCGATGCTAAGGGGTCAACGGTTGACCCCTTAGAGCCGAATAAGGGGTCAACGGTTGACCCCTTAGAGCCAAAAAGGGGTCAACTGACGTCCGATAAGGGGTCAACAGCTTTGACCCCAATACATCAAGAAGATTCATCAAGAACTGGCGCGCGCGCGCGCGAGGGGGAAACCGACGATCCCCCTCGCGCCCTCGCTTGCGACCATTGGCGCGCCTGCGCCGATCGGCTCGCCATGCGGATCGGGGCAGTCGAATATCGCTCCTGGTTGGAACCCTGCGTTCCGATTTCCGACAACGGCGAAACGCTTGTCCTCGGCTGCCCGACGAAATTGTCGGTTGACTGGATCGAACGCGACTACCTGGACGCGTTGATCTCGATCCTGAAACGCGAGATCGTCCTGGAGTTTCACGACTGGGTCGGGGTGCGACAGCATAAGGCGCGCCAGGCGGCCAGGGCGGGGGCGCGATGAGCGCCTTCGATCCCGATCGCAGCGCTTCGTCCGGTGCGGTGCGCGCGCGGCCCGCGTCGGCCGACCTGCGGCGCCCGATCTCCATGGAGCGGTTGTTGGTGTGGGCGATGAAAGACCAGATGGCCGATCACGTCATGAGCCACACGCTGCGCGCGTCGCCCGACGATTACGCCGCCGGCGTCGCCGCCGATGGCTGTTTCGCCGTCGCCCGGCGCCAGGTCCTCGGCACCCAAGTCGACTGCGCCGGCTCGGCCGCCAGCGCCTCGCCGCACCTGCACCCCGACGCCGAGCTGGTCTGGCTTCGCTGCTGGGAACTGCTCGACGCGGCGACCTTCCGCCTGGTGATCGACTGCGCCAAGAACGACACGCGGCCGGATTGGCGGCCCGACATGCCCGCCTTCGAGGTGCATCCCGTCACGGCGCCGAAGCAAATCGCCGGCCGTTGGCATGAAGTCGTTAGGATCTTCGAAAGTCCGAAGACGAAAGCGCGCTATTGCTGCATAGAGTTCGAGGACCGGAGGGCGGAGCGGGATGCTTTCAGGGGGGTGTACAGCTATTGGCAGAGGGCGTTGGCACGGCTGGCTAGCCAATTCAAAGCCGAGCCGGAGCGGCTAAGCCGGTGGTTCGTCATCGAAACCGGTATTCCTGCTAAACCCTGGGCGGATGATTGATGGTAGGACTGACGTTGGCCGTACGTTGTGTTACATGAGGGAGATTTTGGCAATTCTCTACAACATCAGCGTGCGCCATGACCGACACCGAACAGCTCCTCGAAATAGCGCGAAGAGGCCCAGATGCCTGGAATCGATGGCGACGGGACAACCGCGACGAGGTGGTGGACTTTTCAGGCGTCGATTTTCGTCAAGAGGACCGTGTAGGCATCAATTTTTTGGGGTTCAAGTTCGGTAATGACGCTTGTTTTAGTGGCGCCAAATTTGGGGATCACAGCCGTTTCCGAGGTGTTCTTTTTGGAAACAACGCGGATTTTAGCGACGCGGTATTCGGTGCAGATGCCCGGTTTCAAGAATCAAAATTTGGCGCTGGCGCTAACTTCGAAAGGGCGAATTTCTACGGGGAGGCCCACTTTGAAGGCACAAAATTCGGCGATGAAGCCCAATTCCGTAATGCAATATTAGGGCAAAATACTCATCTGGGCGGCACAACTTTTGGGAAAAACTCACGGTTCGATGGTGCAAATTTCGGTATTTGTGTTGAGCTGAAGGGGGCGATATTTGGAGAAGCTTCTTGTTTTCATAGTTGCAAATTCGGTAGAGAGGCCCTGTTTGATAATGCAGTTATAGGAGATGATTCGCGGTTCGAGGGCGCTGAGTTTGGTGACTTGGCGCAATTCCGCGGTACAAAGTTTGGGTCCCGTGTTCGTTTTGATAATATAATTATTGGATCAAAGGCGAATTTTGATACCGCATCGTTTGGCGAGGAAACGCAGTTTTGTGGCGCGACGTTTGGCGGAGAAACCAATTTTGAGAATGTCATAATTGGCGATCGGGTCGGATTCAAAGGTGTAAAATTTGGAGATTCAGCAAATTTTGAGGCCACGACATTCGGAGAATATGTCGAATTTGATGCCTCAATTTTCGGCGATCTTACGTCTTTCAGGCACGCGATATTTGGGAACGATACCAGATTCGAGGCCGCGAAGTTCGGAGCCCGGACACGGTTTGAGGGTGCGACTTTTGGTGATGCCGCATGGTTCGCTCGCGCGACGTTTGGGGACTCAGCTAACTTCGCAGACGCGAAGTTCGGTGCGAGGGCGCGGTTTGAGGGCGCGGAATTCGGAAAAATAGCGTGGTTTAAGGGCACGAAGTTTGGCGAAGCGGCGCAGTTCGAGCGCGCGCAATTCGAAGATCAAAGCTGTTTCCAGGACGCGATATTCGGAGATGATGCTTGGTTCCACTCAGCAGAATTTGGCTACTCGCCAAGGTTCGAAGGCGTGATTTTTGGGCGCGACGCCAATTTTGGTGCCGCGTCGTTTGGAGCAATAGCGCGCTTCAGGGGCGCAACATTTGGGAACAGCGCAGATTTCGAAGATTCAACTTTTGGGGAGTCGGCCTGGTTCCAGGATGCGAAATTCGGGAGCATGGCCGGGTTCGAAGGTGCTTGGTTTGGTCCCTCAGCCCGGTTTGAAGGCGTGCAATTTGGGTTTCTCGCCAATTTTCAAGGGGCAACCTTCGAAAGTGAGGTGCGGTTCCATGGAGCGGCTTTCGAGCGTAAGGTCATTTTCGATGAGGTGACTTTCTTGGGGCCAGTTCACTTTGGCAGTGTGTCAGGAGTTGCTGAGTACGCCGACAGTCCAGAAACGGAAGTGTCGTCGTCTGGGAGTGCGACAAACGATGCCGAGAGTGGCGCCCAACTTCATGACGCTGCCGCGAGGGTGGGTTCGGTTTCCTTTGCGGGAGCGCGGTTCGAAGGACTGGCCTATTTTCACGACTTGGATTTTCGCGGCGAAGCCAATTTCTCGAACGCCTGTTTTTCCGCTCCGCCCGATTTTCGTGCAACGCAACACCGCGAAAATCTCGATTGGATCGGTATTAAATTCGCGTTCGGCCCGCATGTCCGCTTTGGCCGCGCTTCCATTAATTGGAGCTGGACAGCTCAAAACGACACAATCACACGCCTGCGACGGCTGAGAGGCATTGCAAACGAAATTCATGCGGTTGATGCGGAGCGCGACCTCTTCATCCTTGAACGCCAAGCGGAGCGTGGCGTCTTCTGGCGCGACTGGTGGCGGGGGGGATGGGGTTCATGGTTTACAGGGTGGTGGCGTCCGCTGTCTGCAACGGTGCTGATGTTTCTCTATGTCTGTACTTCCAATTGCGGCCGCAGTTTATTGCTGCCCCTGGGATGGCTGGCTGCTTCGAACTGGGGTTTCTACCAGCTGTATGGATACCTCTATACCGTTCTGATCGACCGCCCATTGTTTATCGCGGTCAAAAAGGCGTTGTTTGACTTGACTTTTGCCAGCGCTTTACCGTTCGGCGCGACCGCCCGCCCGGCCTTTCAGTCTGCGATCAAGGTCCTCTTCGAGCAGGACAGCGGCAGCGCGATCGATATCCCATGGCAAATCCAAGCCGCTTCGGCAGCACAAGGAATCACAAATCTCGTGCTCCTCTTCCTGCTCGGCCTCGCACTGCGCAACTACTTCAAGTTCAGGTAACGCGCATCTATTCGAATGGCCGCCCAAAATAGACCAGTGCCCATAGTGCCAGCAGATAGACACTCACCAGCGACTGTATCCCCGAGACGACGCGCACCCAGCCTCTTGGCCGCAGGGTGTATTCTCGCGACTGCAGCCGGAGGATCCAGTTCCCAACGTTGAGATCTCGCCAGCCGATATGGAAGGCCGAAAGGACGCTGAAATATAGGCCGTACCAGAAAATCGCGAGCAAGTTGTTGCGGTGGAATCGATCGACGATTGCGTCTTCTGCCAACACCGTGCCCTCTTCGGTCTTGCTGTCTTCGTCCAATCTCCCTTCCGGCCAAACCTGGAATAATCCGCCCCGGCCGGAATGCTTCGGCGATTGGGCAATGGGGTAGGTGTAAACACACCAAAAGACCAGGATCAGGAACCCGAGTATTTCTATCGGCCGCCCCGGGGAATACCCCCAATCGCTCGTGAGTTCGAACAAAGTGTAGCTGAAAGCGCTTTCGATGGTAGGCGCTTTGCGCCGTTCGTTCCGCTTGATCAAAAAGGTCAGGTATCTTTCTGCCTCCCGATCACCCGCCTCTTTGAGCTTCTTGCGGACTGTCACAAGCCCTTCCGGGAAATCAGCCGATCCCAGGGGCTCGAAGGCTGCGAGATCCAGTAAATCCACGCCTACCAAAGAGGCATTGCTGAGTAGAGAGCCAGAGAAGATCGCGGCGGCGAGTTTGCTGTACTGTAAGTTCGCGCCTCTAAAGTCGGTATTGCTCAGATTCGTGTCTATGAGGTTGGCAGATTCGAGGGTGGCGTTCTGCAGCTCGGCGCGCTGCAGGTTGGCCTTTTGCAGCTCCGCGCCGGATAGATCGGCCTTTTGCAGATTGGTGAAGCTCAGGTTGGCCATTTGCAGATTTGCGCGGAATAGGTTGGCCTCCTGCAAGTTGGCGAGGCTCAGGTTAGCCTCTTGCAATCTGGCGAGCTCTAGGTTGGCCTTCTGCAGATTGGCCTCGAATAGGATCGCCCCTAGCAGATCGGCGCGGCGGAGGTCGGCCTTTAGCAACACGGCTTCATCTAAGTCGGCATTCTGCAGGTTTGCGAAGCGCAGGTCGGCCTCTTGCAGGTTGGTGCGGCTCAGGTTGGCCTTTTGGAGTATTGTGCGCTGCAGGCTGGAATTTTCCAGATCGGCGTGCTGCAGGGCGGCCTTTTTCAGATTGGCGCTGAATAGGTTGGCCTCTCGTAGATTGGCGAAGAATAGGTTGGCCTCTTGCAGATTGGCGCCGCTCAAGTTGGCGTTTTGCAAGTCGGTGAAGCTCAGGTTGGTCTTTTTCAGGTCGGCGCGGGTCAGGTTGGTCTTCTGCAGGTTGGCCTTGAATAGGATCGCCCCTAGTAGGTCGGCGCGGAATAGGTTGGCCTCTTGCAGATTGGCGCCGCTCAGGTTGGCCTCTTGCAGATTGGCGCCGCTCAAGTTGGCGTTTTGCAAGTCGGTGAAGCTAAGGTTGGCCTTTTTCAGGTCGGCGCCGATCAGGTTGGTCTCTTGCAGATTGGCGCGGCTCAAGTTGGCGCCGCAAAGAATGGCCCGACCTGCTTTTGCGGAACCCTTCGACCAGTCTAAGTGGGCCTCAAGAATTGATTTCAGTTCTTGCGGGGTGATTCCTCTTCCAGCATAAGGACACTGTTCGTCCTTTGAATCGGCGCTCACTGTCGGCCCGGTGAAGCCGAACAAACCCGTCAAGATAACGGCAGCGCCAACGGCCGCTAAAATCTGACGTTTCCACCGATGCTTCACATCACACTCCAGTGCGTGGCGTTCTTCGACCCTCGAAGCAAACCACACTCTGACGCTCTAGTGCTAGCCACTTTCAACCAATAGGGGTGTGATCATTCGTACAGCCTAACGCGCCCATCTCAACTACGCCCGCTCCACCTTTCGCGGCCTCCCTTCCCGCCGGGCCGCGGGCCGAAAAATCGACGCCGCAATTCCCCTTGACTTCCATGAACTCTATTGACAATCTCTCACCACGTTGAAAAGCGCCCGGCCGGAGTGAAGATCCGCCGGGCGCTTTTGTGTCTGGCCGGCGTGTATCGCGCGGGCCTGTCTCCACGTTCGAAGCGACAAACCACCGACGGCCGCTCGCTTCCGCGACGCGGCCGTCGACGCCTTTTTTTGTTTAGGATAAGTTGGGCATTCGTTGAACCAAGACGGTTGCTAATCTGTAATGACGCGGCAACGCTAGTCAGATGGAACGGACAGGGCTTGGAGGTAAGCACGATGGCCGATAGCGGTGCAGCATTCTGGGCCGCCTTAGCCGCGTCATTCTCGGCGATCGCATCTGTCTCGATCTTTTTCGTTCAGCGACAAAACCTGATCCAGTCAATCCGACCTGAAATTGATCTGCTTGACGTGAGTAGGCCAGAGGAAAGCAATGAACTCGTTTTCAAAAAGATTAAGAACATCGGCAGAGGCACGGCCCAAAGTATCCTGATTAATTCACTGGCTCTGCGTGGAACCGCACACTTATCGACCATTCATGTTCCAATCCTAGCAGCCGGCGACGAAGCGCAGGTTGATGCGAATCTTCGCTTTTATTGGAACAACGTTGAGCAAACGTCTGATAACAAGACAATTCCAGTGGCCATTAAGATTTCTTACTTGGATACAAGCGGTAATCGCTACGAGACAAGATACAATCTCCTAGCGTTTCAGTCGGTAGAGAAGACCATAATCGCTTGGTCGGTGGCGGCCCCGGGAGTATTGCTGGACGACCGTACGACTATTAGGAAGTCTATGCGATTTCTGAAGTTTTCGGCTTGGCTTCAGCGAAGAATCACGAAGATCGGATACAGATACCCGCGGTTCAAAAACATATATGAACGAGTTCACATACTCCTCTCCGAAACAAAGCGCCGAATTCGTTCAGCCTTAATTGGCTGACCGAAGTACCCAGTCGACCCATTAAAACCGAGGTGGGTCCTTCCAGCGCCGTCGCAGTGCTAAGCGGGGCGGCAGCGCGACGCAAAGGCGCGGTTTCCAAGGTTCGGGTTCTTTCACTTTTCGTTTCTTCTGATGTCCAGCAGAGCGGGCGGCTATCTCATCCCACGGACAATGAGCGGCCCTGATGTTCGTCCTCGAATTCAAGGAGACCTTCGACAAGGTGGGGCGACAGCTCGGCGTTCTCGAACGCCAAGAGATTCCATTCGCCATCGCCAGAACGCTGACCGAGATCGCCATCGAGGCGCGCGACGAAGAGCGCAGCCAGGCGCGGCGGCGCTTTACCCTGCGCAACAAGTGGGTCGAGCGCGGCATACAGGCGAGGAGCGCCACAAAGCGCGATCTGACCGCCGAGGTCGGCTCGCGCGACTGGTTCATGGCCGAACAGGAGACCGGAGCCCAGCGCCGGCCTCGCAGGGCCAGCGTCATCGCCGTGCCTATCGAGGTGCGGCCGAGCCTTAAACAGCGAGTCCTCCGGTCCAAGTTTCCGAGCCGGCTCGTCAAGAAGAAGAACGTCTTTTTCGGTACGCTGCGCGGTGGCCAAAAGGCCCTGTTGCAACGCAAGACCAAGAAACGCCTACCCCTGCGGCTGCTCTATGTCTTCAAGCCGCAGATTCCGATCCCGCCGCGCTTCGGCTTCCAGGCCGATGTCGAGCGGCTGGCCCTGAAACGCATATCGAAAATCTTCGGCCGCAACCTGGCCATAGGCATCGCCCAGGCGCGGCGCCGAGCTTGACCCAACGACCGGCCGGTGGCGGGTCCTTCCTGGCATGTCGCCAGGTCGCGAGTATTGAGCACCCCGATTCGTGGGTCTGGCTGAGTAAAAAAGTGGCGGCATGTTGTTGTTAATGTTGATGTTGCGTGAAGAGGAAAGACAGCGGACCGATGAGTGACGGCGGCGGCGACATGGCCTTGCGGGTCAACAAGAAGGAACTGGCGAAGCTGCTCGGTTATCAGAGCACCAACGCCGTCGACCGCCTGCTTGAGCGCTATCCCGACTTCCCGATCGTCGAGCGCGGCAGCAACGGCCGCGACTATGTTTTCGACGTCGAGAATGTGAAGGCCTGGCGCGCCGCGCAGCTCGAGGCCGAGCGGCGGGCGGCGGCGGAGCGGGAAGACCTGCTCGGTCAGTCGAGCCTGCCGGGGATGAGCGACGCCGCCGAGAAGGGCCTGAGCGGGTCGCAGCAACTGAACTTCATCAAGGCCAAGCGCGAGGAGCACAAACTCGGCCTCGAAACCGGCCTGCTGGTGTCGACGGCGGAGCTGCGCTTCGAGTTGGACCGGGCTTTCACGCGGCTGGCGCAGCGGCTCGACGCCCTGCCGGAGAACCTAGCGCGCCGCTTCAGGCTCTCGCCGGAGATCGTCCACGCGATCCGCGAGGACCTCGAGGCTTGGCGCAAGGAGCAGGTCGCCGACCTGGGCGAGCTGATGCGCCGCGACGACGAGGAGGCCCCGCGCCGTGCCGCAGCAGAGTGACGCCCTGGCCTTCGCCGACCCGCGCGCCGTCATCGCGGACGCGCTCGCCGCGCTGCTGCCGGCCGAGCCGATCGGCGTCGGTGCCTTCGCCGAACAGCACCGCGCGATCCTCAACCCCGGCGGCTATAGCGGCGCCTTCACCTTCGAGCCCGTTCCCTACCTGCGCGGGCCGCACGACGCCTTGATCGATCGGCGCTTCGACACCGTGGCGCTGGTCGGCCCGGGCCAGTCGGCCAAGACCACGACGGCGGAGAACTGGCTGTTGCACACGGTCTGCGTCAAACCGGCAAAAATGTTGTGGTTCATGCAGGACGACAAGGCGGTCGAGGCCTACGTGAAGGACGTCATCGACCCGATGATCAACGGCCACGACATGCTTCGCTCGCGTCTCGGCCTGCGCCCCGTCGACGACAGCCTGCACTACAAGCGCTTTCGCGGCATGTCGGTCGAACTCTTGTCGGCGACCAAGGGCAACCTGATCTCGAAGAAGGGCGCCAGGATCATCGCCGACGAGATCGACGCCTGGAAAGCCGAACTCGGCAACCCGCTCGACCTGCTCGACGTGCGCCGCCAGGCGCAGGGGACCGACACGACGATCTTCGCGCTGTCGCACCCCGACCGCGCCGGCGGCCAAGCCGAGAAGGACTGGAACGCGGGCATTATGGCGATCTACCGGGACTCGACCCGCTGCCGTTGGTGGTGGCCTTGCGACGAATGCCGCGAATGGTCGTCACCTTGCCCGGGGGCCGAACGCTTCATGGAGCTGGTTTTCGACCGCCAGGGCGAGCTCGACGCCGTTGCCGCCTCGGCGCGGCTGCTGTGCCCCTGCTGCGGCGCGCTGCTCGACGACGCGGCGCGGATCCGGATGAACCGCGCCGGCAAGTGGGCCGGTCGCGGCCAGTTGGTGCGCCGCGACGGGACGATCGAGGGCGATCTGATCGCCCATCAGGTCGCGGGCTACTGGGTTGTCGGCGTCATGTCGGAGTTCACCAAGGACGGCCTCGGCGGCCTGGCGCGGGCTCGCGTTGCCGCCGAACGGCTCTTCGAGGCCGAGAGCGATGCGACAACCCTCAAGGAGGTCATCTGCAAACGCTGGGGCTTTCCCTTCGACCCGCCCAAGCCGCCGGGCGCCTTGGACCCGGAAGTCCTGGCGGCGCGCGCCGAGGACTACGACCTCAAGGTCGTGCCCGAGGGCGTGCGGTTTCTCACCGCCGCCTGCGACGTGCAGAAAGGCAAATTCGTTATCCAGGTCGAGGGTTGGGGGCGCGACCTCGAGCGCTGGATCGTCGACCGCTTCGACGTCGTCAAGTCGCGCCGCCTGGATGCCGACGGCGACCCGCTGCCGCTCGATCCCGCCGGCTTCAGCGAGGACTGGTGTGTCCTGGAGGAACACCTCCTGTCCCTGGTCTATCCCCTGGCCGATGGCTCGGGCCGCTTCATGAAGATCCGCACGGCCGCGGCCGACAGCGGCGGCGAGGACGGGGTGACCAGCAACGCCTATGCGGCCTGGCGCCTTTTCCGGCGCCTCCGCATGGGTGCCCGCTTCACTTTGATGAAGGGCACGGGCGCGCCCTCGGCACCGCGCGTGGCCATGTCCTACCCGGACTCCAAACGCAAGGATCACCACGCCGGCGCGCGCGGCGAGATCCCGGTCTTCTTCGTCTCGTCGCTCTTGATGGGCGACGCCCTGGCCAACGACCTGCAGCGCCCGGCGCCGGGCCCGCGCTACATCCACTTCTCGCGCGAGTTGCCGCCAGCCTTCTTCGAGGAGTATTGCGCCGAGCAGCGCGACAAGAACGGCTGGTCGAGGAAGGGCGCGACGCGCAACGAGTCCTGGGACCTTTCGAAGTACAACCACGCGCTGGCGATCCTGCTGAAGGGCGAGCGTATCGACTGGTCGAGGCCCCCGCCCTGGGCCGCGCCCTGGGACGAGAACAGCGAGGTTTTCTTGCCCGAGATGGACAAGGATCCGACCACAGCCGCGAACGCCGTGCGCGAGCGGCAATCCCTAAGCGACATTTTGGCGTAAGGAACGAGAGGATTGAGTTAGGGCTGATTTCTCGGATTGGGAATGCAAGCATCTGTGAGCGAGCGCCCAAGAGGCATCAGTTTGAGTTCCATGACCCTTCTTACACTAGTTTGTTTGCCGCTGGCATCGAAGATCGGTTCCTGAGGCTCTATAATTTCGTAACAGGCGAGGCCCAAATGATACAAATGTTCAGTATAGAAATTCAAATTGACTGGGACAAAAAGCCGATCTAACGGAAAATCATATGGGATCTCTACTTTGAGATTTGTCCAATAGGACGCTTTTGATGATTTATTTCGTTCTGGGTTTATATCGAGTGTTTCTGTTTGTTTGTATGTACGCGTTCTTAGGAGTTCTAATATGATCGCCTCGTCGCTTGAAAGCTGACTTATTAACACCGGAAAGGACGGGTGCGCCTTACCATAGTTCTCGCGATCCATCGAACCGCTGAGAAGATTGCTAAACATCTCATCAATTGGCGTATCTTCGGGCTCATAGCGTATACCTTCTAGCGACGGCCCTAAGATTTGCGGTGGCGGTGAAACTCTTCTCTCTTCTGGAATTTTGCGAACTGATTTTTCAAGAAAGCGTCGGTATCTATCTTGACTAGCGGACGCATATTGAAGAAAAAACAAGGCAACCCTTATTGTCTTTGCGCTATCCTCTAACAAATGTCCAACTTGTTTAACCACCGGCCTCGCCAAGTCATCATAGATTGATTTAACAGGTAAGATCTTTGCCAGTGATGTGATCGGATCGTCGGTCATAGCATAGAAGCCTCCCAATCATTCTCTTACAGAACCGTTTCTGGGACTCTAAGCGCAACAGGTCAATCTTGCCATAAAGGTCGCCGCGTTTCTAGCCGCCCGGCAAAGCATGTTCGTCATCAAAGAAAACCAACCTGCGTAGGTATTCATGACCGATGCCGCGACCCTACAAGCGCGCCTGGCGGAAGCCGAGGACGCGCTGCACCGCTTGGAAATGGGCGAGTCCGTCGTCTCGGTTTCGACCGGTGACCGCAGCGCGAACTATGGCCGGGCCGATGCGCCTCGACTGCGCGCCTACATCCACGAGCTGAAATGCGCGCTTGGCCTGGTGCCGCGCCGCCGCGCGCTGCGGGTGAGTCTCTGATGGGCGTTTCCGCGGTCCGCAAATGGGTCGGCGACCTGGTCGCCGGCCGGCCGGCCAAGCGTGCCGGTGATTCGGCTTACGCCGCCGCCGGCCTGAACTCCGACGCGACGGTCAACTGGCACCCCAGCTTGGGCTCGGCCGATGCGGACCTGCTGCCGGAGCGCGATCTGACGGTGGCGCGCATGCGCGACGTCTCGCGCAACAACGGCTGGGTCGCCGGGGTGGCGCAGTCGCAGATCGACGGCACCATCGGGCGCGGCCTGCGCCTGGTGGCGACGCCGGACTGGCGCAGCCTGGGTCAGACCCGCGAGTGGGGGCAGACCGTTGGCCGCGAGATCGAGCGGCGCTGGCGCCTCTACACCGAGGATCCCGGCTTCTGGATCGACGCGGCGCGGCGCCGCAACTTGGCCGGCCTGCTGACCACGGCGCACTGGTCGTGGTTCCACACCGGCGAGATCCTAGCCCTGGCGCGCTGGGGCGCGGCGCGGCCGAGCCCCTGGAGGACCTATTTCCAGATGGTCGACAGCGACCGCCTGTCGAACGCGCAAGGCGCGCCCGACAGCGACCGCCTGCGCGGCGGCGTCGAGCTGGGGCCGGAGGGCGAGCCCCTGGCCTATCACATCAGAAAGGCCCATCCCGGCGAGATCTTCACCGCCGGCGCCCGGGTCTGGGAGTGGGAGCGGGTGCCGCGCGATACGCCGCACGGCCGCCGCATGGTGATCCACGCCTTCAAGGACGACCGCCCCGAACAGTCGCGCGGCAAGCCGCCGATCACCAGCATTATCGAGGACACGCGCCTGCTCGACCGCTTCGAGAAGAACACCGCCGCCGCGGCCGTGACCCAGGCGCTCTATGCCGCCGCCTTCGAATCGCCCCTCGACCCGGCGCTCGCCGCCGACGTGCTGGGCGGGGCCGGGGACGTGACCGCCTATCAGGAGGCGCGCAGCGAGTTCCACGCAAAGCGGGACATTCGCCTGAACGGCGTCAAGATCCCGCACCTCTTCCCCGGCGAGCAGCTGAAACTGACCTCGCCCGGCCAGCCGGGCCAGACCTTCGAGGCCTTCGAGGCGACCTTCCTGCGGCGAATCGCCGCCTGCTCGGGCCAGTCCTACGAGCAGGTCTCCAAGGACTACTCGAAGACCAATTACAGCTCGGCCCGCGCGGCCATGCTGGAGACCTGGAAGTTCTACAACGGCCACGGCTCCTGGATGGAGGTCAACTTCGCCAACCAGATCTATGCGCTGTGGCTGGAAGAGGAACTGGACGCTGGCGCGATCGACGTCGGTTCGGCGCCGGATTTCGACGAGGCCAAGGCCGCCTGGTGCCGCTGCCGCTGGATTGGCCCCGGCAAGGGCTACATCGACCCGGTCAAGGAGGCCCAGGCCGCCAAGCTGCGCATGGACAATGGAGTCTCGACCCTGGAGCGAGAGTGCGCCGAGCAGGGCCTGGACTGGGAGGAGGTGCAGGAGCAGCGCGCCCGCGAGCGCGAGTTCCTGGCAGGCCTCGAACTGCCATGGCCCGACGCCGCCCAGGTGGTCGAGGTCCAGTCCGACGACATCGATTCCCGCCCCGGCGACACGCCGCAACAGCAAGGCGCCTGACATGCAGCACGCCCAAATTGCCGCTCGTATCCTCAACCGCCCGCTGCTGGTCGATGCTAGACGCGCCGAGGTCATGCTTTCGGTGCTCGGCCCGCGCATCGGGGTGACCAGTTACCTGCGCGCCGACGGCACGGCCGTGCCGCTGCTGTCGGCGGACCGGCTGGATCAGGAAGCGACCATCGCCGAGCGCCGCCTGGCCGAGCGCAGCTACCGCGAGCCCTACCTGCTCGATACCTCGACCGGCATCGCCTGGATCCCGGTCGAGGGCACCCTGGCGCACCGTCAGGGTACGCTGCATGCGGCGTCGGGCGTGACCGGCTATGACGGCCTCGCGGCGCGCTTCGAGGCGGCGATCGAGGATCCGTTGGTCAAGGGCGTTCTGCTCGACTTCCACTCCGGCGGCGGCGAGGTCTCCGGCTGTTTCGACCTCGCCGACCGCATCTTTCAGGCGCGCGAGGTCAAGCCGGTCTGGGCGCTCGCCAACGAACTTGCGGCCTCGGCGGCCTAGGCCCTGGCCAGCGCCGCCGAGCTGATCTTCCTGCCGCGCACCGGCGAGGTCGGCTCGATCGGGGTGGTCGCCCTGCACTGGGACTATTCGGGCGCGCTCGAGGCGGCCGGTATCGTCCCGACCTTCATTCACGCCGGCGCCCACAAGGTCGACGGCCATCCTTTCGCGCCGCTTGCCGACGACGTCAAGGCCGACATCCAGGCCGAGGTCGAGGCCACGCGCGGACTCTTCGCCGCGATCGTTGCCCGCAACCGTGGGCTGACGGAAAAGGCCGTGCTCGATACCGAGGCACGGATCTATGCCGGCGAGGCCGCGGTCGATGCGGGCCTGGCCGACGCCGTCGCCTCGGCGGCCGAGGTCGAGGAGGCCTTTGCCGAACACCTATCGAAACCCCAGGCGCCGGGGTCCAGGCGCGTCGCCTAGTTTTCATCCAAACCAAAGGAGCAGACATGCCGCGATCAAATGAACTGTTGAGCCGCGTCGGCCTGGCGCGCGCCGAGGACGACGAAGAGGACAAGAAACCCTTCGCCAAAACCGACGACGAGGAGACGGCCGAGTCCGACGAGGACGAAAAGGCCGAAAACGCCGCCGAGTCCGACGACGAGGAGGATAAGGCCGAATCCGACGACGACGAGGAAAAGGCCGAAGACGAGGAGGAGGAAACCTCCGCCTCTAGCCGCGCCGCCGAGCGCCGCCGCATCGCCGGCATTCTGGGCTGCAAGGAGGCGAAGGGGCGAGAGGCGCAGGCCCGGGCCTTCGCCTTGGAGTCCGACATGTCGGTCAAGGACGCGCGACGCTTCCTGGCCGCCGCGCCGAAGGAGAGCGGCACCGGGCTGGCGGGCCGCATGGCCAGCGTCATACAGCCCGACGTCGGCGCCGGTGGCGACGGCGGCGCGGCCAGCGAGGTCGACCAGGCCGCCGCCGGCATCCTGAAATTCACGCGGCAGGGCAGCCGCAGGTCCTGACTTCAAGGAGGTCATTTCGATGGCAAAAGGATTTACCGACCAGGGCGTCTTCGCCCACGACAACCTCTGCGCCGGCGACCTGCCGGTCGAGAGCATCAAGGTCACCATCGCCCTTTCCGCGGCGCTGACCCGCGGTGCGGTGCTCGGCAAGATTACCGCCGACGGCAAGTATCTGCTGTCGGCGGCCGGCGCGATCGACGGCTCGGAAGTGCCAGACGCGATCCTCGCCGAGGACGTCGACGCCAGCGCCGCCGACGCCGAAGCGATGGTCTATCGCGCCGGCGAGTTCAACGAAGCCGCGCTGAGTTTCGGCGTTGCCCATACCGCCGCCACGGTCCGCGAGGGCCTGCGCCAGCGCGGCATCTTCCTCAAGAAAATCACGGAGGCCTGAGCCATGCCCGTCGGCACTTACGACACCGCTACGCTGAATCGCGTCGTCGAGGACTTGGAGGAGCCGGCTTCCTTCTTGCTCGACACCTTCTTTCCCTCGGTCCAGACCGAGGCCAACAGCGAGGAAATCCACTTCGACATCGACAAGTCGCGGCCCCGTCTGGCGCCTTTCGTCTCGCCGCTGGTTGCCGGCCAGATCGTCGCCGATCAGGGTTTCGAGACCCAGTCGTTCAAGCCCGCCTACGTCAAGGACAAACGGGTGCTGAAGCCAAATGCGCCGTTGAAGCGCGCCATCGGCGAAAAGCTCACCGGCGAACTGACGCCGATGCAGCGGCGTCTGCTGCAACTCGGTCGCTCGATGGAGGACCAGCGGGTCATGCTCAACCGCCGCGAGGAGGTCATGGCCTCCGAGGCCCTGCGCCTATCGCGGGTGACGGTCAGCGGCGAGAAATACCCGACTGTTGTCGTCGACTTCAAGCGCGATGCGGCGCTGGCGATCGCGCTCTTGGGGGCCGCGCAGTGGGGCGAGGCCGGGGTTAGTCCGCTCGACAACCTGGAGACCTGGGCGGCCTTGGTGCAGACGAAGTCGGGAACGGCGCCGCGCACGGTGGTCTTCGACCCCGAGGCCTGGAAGATCTTCCGCAAGGATCCCGAGGTCAAGGAGCTGCTCGACATCCGCCGCGGCTCGGCGGCGTCGGTCGAGCTGGGCCCGCAGTCGCGCGGCCAGGGCAACGAAAAGGCCCGCTTCGTGGGCACCATCGGCGATTTCGACTTCTGGGTCTACCAGGACATCTACATCGACGACGCCGGGGCCGAGACCCAGATGCTGCCTGACCACACCGTGCTGCTCGGCTCGAAGCCCGACGCCGACGGCCGCGGTGGCGTCGAGGGCGTGCGCGCCTACGGCACCATCCAGGACGAAGAGGCCGGCTATATGGCGCCGCGCTTCTTCACCAAGTCTTGGTTGGAGAAGGATCCGGCGGTGCGCTGGCTGTTGATGCAGTCGGCCCCGCTGATCGTGCCCTATCGACCCAACGCGGTTCTGGCCGCCACGGTCCGCTCGGCTTAAGCCGCCTAAATAGCGACCCGCGAACGCCGTTCGCACAGTCCGAAAACGCCGGCCCCGTCGCCGCTCTTCGAGCTTCGGCGCGGCTGGCGTTTTCCTTTCGGAGGATCCCATGAAAGTCGTTTCCGATACCCACACCCTGGTCACCCGGGACAAGAACAAAGACACCGACCACGCGCCCGGTGTAGAGGTCGACCTGCCCAAGGCCGCCGCCGAGGCCGTGGTCGCCCGCGGCCTCGCCCGCAGGCCCGGCAAGTCCCCTAAGCCCAGCGCTCCGACCAAACCCACGGGCGCGGCCCTCGACGCCGCCATCGCCGCGGTCATCCTCGACCTCGACCCGCAAGAGGACGTCAACCGCGACGGCACCCCCAGCGTCCCGGCCCTGGAGAAGCACCTGGGTTACGACATCACCGCCGCCGAGCGCGACGCCGCCTGGGACGCCTTCGTCGCCGCCAAGGAGGCGGAGTCCAAGTCCACCGCCGGTAAGCCCGCCGAGACCTGACCCGTGGCGCATTCGGCCGAAGACTACCTGCTGTCCCTGCAGCAGCTCATCCCCGAGGGACAGGCCTGGCCGCGCGAGACCGATGCCGTCCTGACCCGCCTGCTCGCCGGCATGGCCGAAGAGCCGGCGCGAGTCGAGGCGCGCTCCGAGGCCCTGGTCGAGGAGGCGGACCCGCGCGAGACGGTGGAGCTGCTGCCGGACTGGGAGCGTGTGGCCGGTCTGCCGGACGAATGCACCGCCGCCGCCGAGACGATCGGGCAGCGCCAGCAGGCCCTGGTGGCGCGCCTCACCGCGCGCGGCGGGCAGTCGCCGCGGTACTTCATCGACCTCGCCGCGGCGCTCGGCTTCGAGATCGAGATCGTCGAGCGCCGGCCCTTTCGAAGCGGATTCAGCCATTCCGGCGATCCGCTCGGCGGTGACGGCTGGATGTTCGTCTGGGAGGTGCACCTCGCCGAGATCACCCAGCGCTTTTTTCTCTCCGGCCAGGGCCACGCCGGCGAGCCACTCTCGACCTGGGGCAACGCAATTTTGGAGTGCCTCTTCGAGAAGCTGAAGCCGGCGCACACCATCCTGCGTTTCGTGCAGATCGGCCGTTTCGGGCGGCTTGTCTTCAACGACGTGGGCCACTCGCATCACATCGCCACGATTGGAGCCTAGCCGATGGCAGACACGACACTTTCGGTAATCGACGCCGTCGGCGCGACAAGATTGATTAAGGCTTTCGACGACGGGTCCGGCGAGCTGATCCTGAAGCGAATGCAGGTCCGCAACCCGGACCTGGCCGCATTGGTCAAGCACGCGGTGATCTCTTTCATCACCGCCGGCGATAACCCGGTGGTCGCCTTGGTGGCGGGCAAGCGCATCAAGGTGCTGGGCTACGTCCTGATCGGCGAAGGCGCGGTCAGGGTCACTTTCAAGAGCAACGCCACCGCCTTGAGCGGCGCCATGAACTTGGCCGCCGACGGCAACGGCATCGCGGCGGCCATGGCCGATTTCGACCGGCCATGGCTCACGACAGCCGTGGGCGAGGCGCTGAACCTGCACCTTGATGCCGGCGTGCAGGTCTCCGGCCACCTGACCTACTTCGAGGATTGAGCCCATGGATTTCGATAGAGACGCTTCGGTAAAGCTGAAAAACGGTCAGTTCACTGACGGCAACCCTGCGACCGCCGAGCCGGCTTCGTTGGTTACGGCGAAGATTCTCAACGCCATCGGCAACGAGATAATCAATGTTCAAGCCGTCGCGAACCTCGTCGCGAACATTGCCAACCACACGCAGCTCAACGAAGCCATTGACTGGAAGATCGCCAATCAAGCCGTCGCGCCCGGCTCGGTGAGGGGCTACGATATGGCGAACGCCGTTGACGATCCGGACCACGATCTCGACATCGATGCCGGCTCGATCACCAGCGCGGACGGTACGACGCGCCTGGTGCTGGCCGCGCCGTTGCGCAAGCGCCTCGATGCCGCATGGGCCAAAGGCGACACGAACGGCGGCCTCTTCGCCGGCGCCATCGCGGCGACCACCACCTACCACGTCTTCGCCATCCGCGAGGACGCGACCGGCGATATCGACGCCGGTTTCGACACCGATATCGACGCCGCCAATCGGCCGGCCGGCTGGACGCAATACGCCCGGCTTGGCGCGCGGCTCACGGACGCGACATCGCTGCTGCCAGAGTGTCATCAATTTGGCGACTACGTCTTTTACGACGACGACGTCCTTGACGTTTCGCTCGGCGCTCAAATAGCCGGCGCGGTCAATCAGGTGACGGTGTCGGTTCCGACCGGCGTCCGCGTTCTCGGTATTTTTGGGATGGTCATAACCGGCACCTCGCCGTCCGGCGCCGATGCGCGGCTGATGATCCCAGGGTCGCTGTCCGGCGGCTTCGAGGTGGGCGTCCAGAACGCACAAAACCTTGGCGGCATTCGCATCGGCGCCATGGTGCTGACCGATACCGCCGGGCGGGTCGACATCAAGAACACCAACGCCATCGACTCATTGGCGCTCAACACCATCGGCTGGCTCGACAGGAGGGGCTGACAATGCCTTACGTAAAACGCGACATCGCCGGAACCATCGTCGGCGTCTTCCAGCAACCGCAGCGCGACGCCGCCGAGAAACTGGCGACCAATGCCCGGGACCTGGCGCGCTGGAACCGCTGGCGCGACCGCAGCCTGGCACAGGTACAGGCGGCGGCAAGTGTCGAGATCGCGCGCCAAGCCGAAGCGTTGCGGGCGTCGATCACGCGGGTCGGCCCGGTCAAGGCCAGGGTCCAGGACTCGCGCCTGCGCGAGGCCGAGCGCGCGCTGGCCAACCACGACGCCACGAACCCGCCGGCCGTTGGGCAATATCTCTTGCTGGAGTCCTACGTGCCCAAGCGCGGCGCCGATCCCTTGGCCGTCGCGGCTTGGGTGACACAGACGGCCGCCGCCTGGATACAGGCCGCCAGCCAGATCGAAATCGCCGAAGAAGCGGCGCTCGATGCCGTCGTCGCAGCCGCCGACATCGCGGCCGTCGAGGCCGTTTTAGACGGTCTCAACTGGCCGGATCTTTCGGCGCTTCGCGGAGGCGCTTGATGCTGCTGAAGGGTGCCGGTGCCTTCGTCGTCATCTTCGGCGATCTGTTCTTCGACCTTAGCGGCCCGGCCTTGCCGGCCGGCGTCACGCTGACCCGCGCCAGCACCGCCACGCATTGGAACGCTGCCCAGGACCTGGTCTCGGCCGCCATCGACGCACCGCGCTTCGATCATGACCCTGCCACCGGCGCGCTCCTCGGCCTGCGTAAAGAAACCTGGCTCGCCGTCAACAAGTGCACGGGCAACAATGCGACCGGCTTGCTCGCCAGCCAGGTCAGCGGTAGCGCCACTGTGACAGTCGTCGACGACAGCGTCGCATTGGCCGCCGAAGGCTACGACGTCGTGTCGGATGGCAACGTTTACGACGTCGACAATACGGGCGGCGGCGCCTGGAACGCAAATTTCGACGGCACGGTCGGCAACACCAACGGCCACTCCTGCGGCCTTGTGATCCGCGCCGTTGGCGGCGCCGCCGGTGGAGTCAATGACCGCATCGGACTTGGTGGCGATATATCCTCGACCTCGGCACCGGTGAGCAACGCCTCGGCCTATCACCTGGTCACGCTTGAGGGCGTAACGCCCTCCGTCGGAACCCTGCCACTGCGCCTCCAGGTCGACGCCGGATCTCACGTTCGGTTTCTCCTGCAGGGGCTTGTCGAGCACGCATCGCTGGGCAGCCTCATTCCCGGCGCCGGGGCCACGCGGCAGCCGGATGTCCTGCATTTCGACGTGCCAGACGGCACCTACGCAACAGTGACGATCGCCGCCGCCGGTGGCCCCTATGTCGCCAACGACCTGGTCGTATCCGGCGGCGCTGGCTATACGCTCGATCCGGCGGACTTCCCGGGCATGCCGGCATGAGCGTGATCACCGGCATCACCTTCACGCCGGGCGGCGGCGGCGGTGGCGGCGGCGGCGGCGGCGGTCCCTGGTCGGTGCCGGAAGGCTTCGGCCCGCGCTTCAATCAGCACAGCGGCGACGGCACGGTGTCTCAGGCGATTTGGGATAAGCTGAACCATGCCAACGTGAACTTCGGCGCCATCATCCTGCCCTGGCGAGTCTTGGAGAACGTCGAGGGCGTCTACGACTGGACGACGGTCGACACCGCCATCGCGGAATTCAAGGCCAGGGGTAAGAAGGGCTTGCTCTACATCCGTGGCAGCCTCTTTTCGAGCCTCGGCGCTTCTCTGCCGGCGGGCTGCGCGGACTATGTCCTGAATGACCACGTCAGGTTTGGCGGCCTGGCCGGACAAGGCGGCATGTTCAAGCACGGCCCAACTGGCAAGTGGCGCCTGGCGCGCTGGATGACGCCTGTGATGGACCGCTACGCCGCACTTTTCGTGGCGCTCTATGCTTACCTGGATCAGCACCCCGACGGCGATTGGATCCTGGCGCTGATCTCGCAGGAATCGGCGATCAGCGGCCCCGGCAAGATCACGCAATGGGACGTTGTGCCCGCGAACCAGTACGACGCTCTCAATGTCAAAGACAACTATCTGTCTTTCATCGACACGGCCTGTGCCGGCCGCGTCGGCTCGCAAAACCTGATCTTCGCCGGCAACTGGATCCAGGACTCGCCCGAAGACGCGAACGGCAACCAGATCTATCTGCGCGACTGCTACGACCGCTGCGTCCTCAGGCGCTGCATTTGGGGCCTTGTTGACCCCAGCGTCCCGACGACGGCTTTCACCGGCTTGAACTTCCCGATGTACACACAAGAGCTGGCGGCGCTTGGACAGATTCCGACCTATTGCCACGGCGAAGCCGCGGTCGCCTACCCCGCCCTCAACCGGATTTACTCGACCACGGGGCAAAAGTCGCTGCAAGAGCTGCTTAAGATGCACGCGGGCCCCGGCCCGAACATCACGCACGGCATCGGCCTCAACGCTTTCGCCACGGTCGATTCCTTCAGCGAGAACGTCAACGGCACCACCGTCGACTTTAACTACGTCCGCGACTTTTGGCAGGACGCAGCCCTGCCGGCCGGCGTCAAAACCGACTTCCAGGCCTTCCTGGACCGCAGCCACTCGACGCAGGCGGCGGCATGATGCCGACTCCACTAGACCGCGCCACCGACCAGTTGCACCGCGCCCAGTTGCGCATGGCCGGCGAGGCGCACGGCTACCGCCCTGGCGGCCTCGTTGCCAACGAGGTGCCGCTCCAGGCCGTCTTTTTTGCCGCCCATGAGGCGGTTGAGACCGACGGTGAATCGGCCTTCGCCACGACAGGACCGGTGCTCGGCCTGCGCCCGGCCGACCTGGTGGCGCTGGGGGCGGCCGAGCCGGCGATCGAAGACGAGATCGTTCGCCCCGACGGGCGGATCTACCGCGTGCGCGACCTCGAGCCCGACGGCACCGGCTGGATCCTGCTGCGCCTCGAGGACCTGACCCCATGACCCAAGCGCTGACATGACAACACCCGATCTGACCCGCAAGGCGATCCGCGCCGATGCCGTCGCGCGCTTGAAGGCGGCCGCGACCCTGGCCGGCAACAACGTCTTCAAGTCGCGCACCTCGCGCTTCGGCGACGACGTCCTGCCGGGGCTCAACGTCCTGACTTCGGAGGAGCAAAAGCGCGGCCTGGGCGAGGGCGCGCCCAGCTTCCGCGCAGAACTGACCCTGGCGGTCGAGGTCCTGGTCGCCGAGACCGACGACGCCGACGACACCCTTGACGACCTGGTCGACCAGGTCGAGGCCGCGCTGATGACCGACCCGGAATGGGTCCGGGCCTTCGAGCGTGTCGTCTCGGTCGACAGCCGTATGGGCATCGCCAACGACGGCGACAAGCGCCACGCCTCGGCGGTCGTCGCCTTCCGCCTGCAATACACCGCGATTTTCGATCCGGTCGTGCCCGACGACCTGACGACGCTCGATGCCGACTTCGACCCCGACGCCGCGGCCGAGGGCCGCCCGACCACCACGGACAGCGTCACCCTGCCGAACCCGTAACCCGCCACCTGAAGAGGAAGCCATGGAAAAAACCGTCATGCGGCCGTCTCCCGGCCTGATCGTCCGCGACCCCGTCACCGGCCAGCCCTTGCGGGCCAAGGGCGCGCCCGTCGACCTGAGCCTGCCCTATTGGCGCCGTCGCCTGAAGCAGGGCGATATCTCGCCGCCCGATGACGGGGCCTCGGCGGACAAGACCGCGGCCTCGAAGAAAGGAAGCTAAGCCATGACCGTGTCCTTCGACTTCATCCCCGCCACGGTGCGGGTGCCCGGCGCCTATGCCGAGTTCGATAACTCCCGCGCCTTGCGCGGTCTGCTGCCGACGGTGGCGCACCGCATCCTCGTGCTCGGCCAGCGCCTCGCCGCCGGCACGGTCGCCGCCGAGATCCCGACGCAGATCCTCACCGCGGCCCAGGCCGCCGAGGCCTTCGGCCGCGGCTCCATGCTGCACAGGATGTTCGGTGCTATCGAGGCGAACAACGGTTTTACCCGCACCGACGTCATCGCCCTCGACGACGCGGTTGCCGGCGTCGCCGCGACCGGCTCGCTGGCGATCACCGGGCCGGCGTCGGCGGCCGGTACCCTGGCCGTTTACATCGGCGGGCGCCGCGTCCGCGTTGCCGTCGCCGCCGCCGACGATGCCAACAGCGTCGCCGCGGCGCTGGCCGGCGCCATCAACGCCGATCTCGACCTGCCCGTCACGGCCGCCGCCGTGCTCGCCGACGTCAACCTGACGGCCCGCCACAAGGGCGAGAACGGCAATGACATCGATCTCCGGCTCAACTACTTCGACGAAGACCTGCCGGCCGGCATCGGGATCGCCGTCACCGCCATGGCCGGCGGCGCCGCCAACCCCGACGTCGCCGACGCCCTCGCGGCGATCGGCGGGGTGCACTACAACCATATCGTCATGCCCTGGACCGACCCGGCGAACCTGACGGCGCTGACCACGGAACTCGCGACCAACTGGCAACCCACGGCACAGAAGGAAAGCCAGGCCTGGGCCGGCAAGGCCGGCACCGCCGCGGCGCTCTCGACCTTCGGCGCCGGGCTCAACTCGCCGCTGCTCTCGGTCGTTGGGCTTTACGATTCGCCCACACCGCCGGAAGAAATTGCAGCCGCTTACGCGGCGCGGGCTGCCTTCCACCTGGAAGCCGACCCGGCGCGGCCGCTCAACAAGCGGCCGCTGACCGGCGTGCTGGCGCCGCCCGCGGCTTCGCAGTTCACCTTCCAGGAGGCCAACATCCTGCTGCACGACGGCGTCACGCCTGGCGAGGTTCTGCGCGACGGCACGGTCGTAATCATGCGCGCCGTCACCACCTTCCAGACCGACTCCTTCGGCTTCGAGAACGTCTCCTATCTCGACGTCACGACGCCGGCGACCCTGGCCTTCCTGCGCCTGGACTGGCGCGCCCACATGAGCCAGCTCTACCCGAACCACAAGATCGCCGACGACGGCACCCGGGTCGACGCGGGCCAGGCCATCGCCACGCCCAACATGCTCAAGGCCAGCACCATCGCCCGGGCGCGGCTGTGGGAGGGTGCCGGCCTGGTCGAGGGTCTGGATCAGTTCAAGAAGGAACTGATCGTCGTTCGCAATCAGGGCGACGCCACGCGCGTCGACTTCGTCATTCCGCCCGACCTGGTCAACGGCCTGCACATCATGGCCGCCAAGTTCCAGTTCCTGCTCTAGCAGCACCCATTCACACACGGCGCGCGCCGGTCCGATCCGGCGGCGCCCGAATAGGAGAAGAAAGACATGGCAAACAAAGCCATTGCCGGGGTCGTCTACGTGCGCATCGACGGCACGACCGTATCGGTGCGCGGCAACGTCAAGTGCTCCATGGCCAGCGAGTCGCGCGAGTCGATCGCCGGCGTCGACGGCGTGCATGGTCATAAGGTCATCCCCGCCGTTCCCTTCATCGAGCTCGACGTCTCGGACGGCGACGAGGCCGACTGGACCGTCTTGGCCGCGGCCAAGGGCGTCGAGATCCAGGCCGAGCTGACCTCGGGCAAGGTGGCGGTCCTGAGCGAGGCCGTCCAGGTCAACCAGCTCGAGGTCGACGGCGTCGAGGGCCAGGCCACCCTGCGCTTCGAAGGCCGCCACGGGGAGTGGCAGTGATGAATAAAGCGCCCGATGCCGCCGAGGTCGAGGCCCCGGAAGACAGCGTCACCGTGACGCTGAGCACACCCGTCAAGGCCTTCGGAAAGCGCGACGACACCGTCACTCTGCGCCGGCCCCTGGGCAAGGACATCAAGATCTGCGGCTTTCCCTTGCGGATCCATGGCGACGGCTCCTTCGAGTTCATCGCGCACATTATCGCCCGCTACATCGAGCGCCTCGGCGGCATGACGGCGGGGGCCGTCGACGCCCTGCCGCCGGAGGACTGGATTGCCCTGCAGAGCGCGGTGACGGATTTTTTCAAGACGTCCCCGACCTCTGGTTCCGAGGACAGCCCGGAACTGGACTAAAGCTCTTCGAGGAGGCCGTCGGGGACCTCGCCTATCTTTTCCATGCCCTTCCGCACCAGCTCCTCGAGCGCGGCCTGGACGACATTCTTTTCGACCTGCTTCAGGCACGCAGGATTGTTTCAGAGCTGCAGAAAGCGTGAGGCTAGGGGTGATTGCGGAAAAGGACCAAAGGACACCCCAAGCAATCGGCCAGAATGTCAGTTTACCGTCCCAAACTCACCGTCGTCGAAGTCTGGGCAGCAGGTCCGGGTATAGCCAGAAGCGGGCCTTTGTTGGGTAGAATGCCACTCCTTCAAATACCCAGATGCCCTATTTCTCTTACCAAATCCTGGATCCGCTTGAGGGAGGGCAGGTCACGCCGCCACCGCCTAAATCGACCCGAGGGCCGCCACCGCGGGGTTAAGAACATTGCCCTTACTCTTGTCTCGGTTTTTCTCTCCGTCTTTCTTGGATTTCCAGAAAATCTCGGGCCGCGGCAAGTTGGTCTTCCGACATCTCCACTTCCATCATCTCTTTGAACTTAGGTTCCCACCTATTGATGATGGCATTAAGGGAAATCTCATCGGTTCGCCCGACATTAACTTGGCGTTTGATCAAGGGGGCCAATTCAGGCGCGAGTTCTTTGTCCTCGAACATTCTCTTGAATATCCAAAGATAGACATCGACTAATTCTAAACCGGCGCTTTCTGTCCCTGAAGAAAAGCCAATTTCTGTTTGAGGCATGCCCCGAAAATCGAGCGCAGGAAGTCCTGGACCATTCGCCAGGTTCTCCCCACTCAATCTTGCGTACCAATCTGCGGTTTGTGCTTGTGCCTTGTTGAATTGAGATTGTCGATCCACAACGATTCCCAACGACTTTCGCGAGGAGTTTAAGAGTCGCTGCGCTATTCCGATCATCACGCTTTGAAACCCGATGGCATTCGGCATGACGGAAACAGCGTCAGATTTACTTTGGACGTTGTAGGAGACCTCGTTGGTATTTTCGATGGTCCACTTAAGCGCATCCGTCACAATTTCTCGGGTGCGCGCATCAGGTAGGTTTTGGGAACGCCGGACTAATTCCTCGCAGACTTGCCTTAGTATTTCTTCGGCCTTCGCGTTGTTTGGAGAAATTCGGGCAGCCCACGCAGCCCTTAAAAGCTTCTCGTCAAATAGCTTTGCCAGACGCACTAGCAGCATATAGCGAAGAGGCGTCCAATAGGAAGCCCAGGGGACTGCTGGGTTCATTCCCTGGTCGAAAACTTGGTCAAAAAAACAAATGGCTGCGTGGTCGATCTTCTGGAGGCGGTAAAAATCGAACCGGAGATCGAATTTCTTCTGCACCCTGACTAGATCAGGTGCAATTTCGCTCAATCCAGCGTTTCCGATTTCACTGGCATGCAGGCGGTCAACGCCTAGTCGTTTTCGGGTCTTCACCAAAAATGGTTCGGCAAGGACATCCAAATTTGCGCGACTGCAAAGCGTTCCATAGAAAAGCATCGGCTGATCGCGGTCGAACAGGTTTGGGCCGGTATGGCCGCTTTCATCCACGTAAAAATACACGGTGCAAACTCTCTAGCAGTCGTCGCGGTAAGGCAGAAGCTTTCCAAATGAACGCAAATGCACGAGCGACGCAAGTATAGGTTAGAGGCTTTGCAGCCTTGGCCTGCCCCTACGAACGATACCAGTTCTATATTAGAACCGTTTGCATTGGGAAAGGTCGATCAGGCCGCAGCCCCCGTGTAGCAGAGGTCGGCTCAGGGTCAAAAGCCGCGGTCCCAACTGACACGCCCGTAGGGGTAAAGTACCCCAGATAGTGGACATGGATTTTTCGGCCAATCCTGGGCCAATGGCTCCAGGGAGTGCGCGACGAATCCGTAAAACGCCTCGACGATACCGCCGGGGACCTCGCTTACTTCTTTCGTGTGTTGCCGCACCAGGTCCTCGATCGGGACCTGGGCGACATCATCTTCGACCTGAACTAGGGGATCCGAATTGCCGAAACGCTTCGAAATCGCGACTGAGATCACCGCCGTCGCGCGTGGCGCGGCGCGGGTCTTCCGCAACGTGCGGCGCAACTTCGCCGGCATGTCCCGGGACGCGAAAAAGCTGAACCGCGCCTGGGAAGGGCTGTCGCGCTCCGGCGGTCAGCTCGGCCGCAACATCGGCGGCGTCGGCCTGGGGCTGTCTGCCGCGACCGTCGGCGCCTTCGCACTGGCCAAGTCGTCGGCCGCGGTCTCCTCGGAGATCGTCAACGCCGCCGACAAGCTGGGCTTCGGCGTCGAGCGCTACCAGGAGCTGGTCTTCGCCGCCGACCAGGCCAGCGTGTCCCAGGGCAAGATGGAGATCGCCCTGCAGCGTCTGGTCAGAAAGCAGGGGCAGGCGGCCAACGGCAACAAGGAGATGACCGACCTTTTCGACGCCTTGGGCGTCTCGGTCCGCGACACCGCCGGCAATCTGAAGGCGCCCAATGCCCTGCTCGGCGACCTGGCGGAGGCCTTTTCAAAGATCGAGGACCCGGCGCTCCGGGTCCTGGCGGCGCAGAAGCTTTTCGACTCCGAGGGCGTCGACTTCGTCCGCGTGCTGGAGGGCGGCGTCGCCGGCCTGGAGAAGATGGCAACGGAGGCGCACCGCACCGGCCAGGTCCTCTCCGAGGCCGGGCAGCGCGACGCCAAGATCTTCGACGAGAAGATGGCCTCGCTGACCGGCACGGTGAAGGCCTTCGCCCGCGACCTGACCGGACAGATGGCGCCGGCCCTGACCGAGACCGGCACGGCGCTGCAGGATTACCTGGTCGAGAACCGCGCCGATCTGGTCGCCCGCTTCGGCGCGGCCGTCAAGGTCGCCGGCGACATCGCCCGCGGCTTCCAAGGCGCCATCGAGACCATCGCCCCGACTGTCCGCCGCATCGTCGAGGCCATGGGCGGCTGGGAGCGCGTCGGCCTGATCGTCGCGGCCCTGCTCGGCGCCAAGCTGCTGCTGCCGGTCGTTGGCCTCGGCTTTCACCTGGCGAGCCTGATCGGCACCGCCGCCAAGCTTTCCAAGACCCTTGCGCTCCTCACACTGGCCAACCCGGTCTTTGCCGCCATCGCCGCGCTCGCCGCCGGCGCCGCGCTGATCATCGCCAACTGGGATTCCATCGCCGGCTTCTTCTCCGACCTTTGGGGCCGCGTCACCGACTCCTTCGACCGCGGCGTCATCGACGGCCTCGTCTCGCTGGTCGCCGAGCTCAACCTGGTGACGCTCTTCGCCTCGGCCGTCGACGGCCTGGCCGGGAAATTCCTCGGCCTCGACCTCGGCCTGGCGGACGCGGTCAAGAGCTCGATCGAGGCCGCGCTGGGTTTTGTCCGCGACGGCTTCGGCGAGATCCGCGGCGCCATCGAGGGCGCCATCGGCGGCGCCATGGCCTTTGTCCGGCGCGGCTTCGCGGGCCTCCGCCTGGTCGTGAGCAACGCCGCGATTTTCCTGCTCGAAAAGGTCCAGGGCGTCCTCGGCGCGCTGCCGTCCTTTGCCCTCGACGCCGCCGGCATCGACACCGCCGGCCTTGCCGGCACCTTGGAGGCCTTGCGCCGCGCGCGCGGCGAGGACCAGGCTCTGCTGGCCGGCGCGCGCGGCGGCGGTGGCCCCGGTGGCGGCTCGACATCGCCCTTGGCGGCGGCGGCGCAGCGCGTGCGCACCGAAGTCGTGATCGTCGGCGAGAACCTGCCGCCGGGATTGCGGCTGGAGCCGCGCGACAGCTCGGCCGACGACCTGACGATCGAGGTTGGCGCCTCGCTGGCCGGGACGGGCCGCCTCTGATGCCGGGGTGTAACCCATGACCTGGCGTGACGACTTCCGGCCGGCCTCCTGGCGCGGCGTGGCCTTCCACGTCGAGGCGCACGATAGGGGCAGCGGCCACAGCCAGGAGACCCATCTCTTCCCGCGCGCCGAGGCGTCCGAGTCCTCGCCGGAACGGCCCGACCACTACGTCGAGGACCTCGGCCGCGAGCCCGATCTCTACCAGGTCGAGGGCTACGTCGTCGGTGACGACTACCTGACCGCCGCCGCCGAGCTCGACGCCGCCATGCGCCAGCCCGGTGCGGGCACCCTGGTGCATCCCTATCTGGGCGAGCTGACGGTCAAGCCATCGACTTGGCGGCGGCGGGAAGATCGCCGCGAGGGCGGCCTGGCGCGCTTTACCCTGAACTTCACCGAGCCCGGCCGCGACAGCAATCCGGCGCCGCGCGTCGATACCCAGGCCCAGGTCGACCTGGCGGCCGACCGGGCGGTCGTCTTGACCGAGGCACGCTTCGTAGAGACCTACGAGGTCGAGGGCCGGCCCGGCTTCCTGGCCGAGGCCGCCTGCGGCATTCTGCAAGAGGCTGCGGCGGCGGCCGACCGGGTCCTGCAAGCGTTGCCGCCCGGCGTCCAGGCGGCCGGTTCCGTGGCGCTCGACGTCGCCCTCTTCGCACTGGACGTGGCCCAGTCCGGCCCGGGCGCCCTGTTGCGCGATCCCGTGGCCCTGGCCGCCCGCACCAGCGGCGTGACCGCCGGCCTGGCGGGGCTGCCCACCACGGCCCAATCGGACGCGGCGGGGCTGACCACGCGTCTGCGCCAGGGAGACCTGGGGCCGTTGCGCAGCTTGACCGAATTCGGCGGCCAGCTTGCGCCTGTGGCGGCGGTGACCGCGACACGCCTGCAGCAGGGCCTCAACCAGCAGGCCCTGGTCTCGCTGGTGCGCCAGGCCGCCACCATCGGCCTGACGCGGTCCGCGCGCGACGTGCTGCCGGCCTCCTACGACGACGCCGTGCGCCTGCGCGACAGCCTCGACGGCCTGCTCGAGGCGCAAATCACCGATGCCGGCGACCGCGGCGACGATGCCGCCTTCGAGGCGCTGTCGGAACTGCGCGGCCGCATGGTCGCCGACCTGACAACGCGCGCCGCCAACCTCGTGCGCATCGTGCCGCGGGTGTTGCGCCAGGCACAGCCGGCCCTGGTTCTTGCCTACGACCTTTACGAGGACGCCCTGCGCGATGCCGAACTGGCGGCGCGCAACGGCATTCGCCATCCCGGCTATCTGCCCGGCGGCCGCGACCTGGAGACCCTCGGCCGATGAGGTCGACAGCGGAGAGGTTCCGATGAGGAAGGGCGGCGGGAAAAAAATGAGTGAGCTCCGATGACTGTCGAGCTTTTCGTCGGAGGGCGCATCTTCGAGGGCTGGGAGTCCATCGAGGTCAGCCGCGGCCTCGATCGCTCGGCCGGCAGCTTCGCCCTGCGCGTGTCGGACCGGCCCTGGGGGATCCGCCCGGGCGCGCCCTGTTCGGTCGCGCTCGACGGCGAGAAGGTGCTGACCGGCTACGTCGACACCGTGGCGCCGTCCTTCGATGCCAAGAGCCACAGCCTGGCGGTGAACGGCCGCAGCCGAGTCGCCGACCTGGTCGACAACTCCGCGGAGTTCGCCGGCGGCCAGTTCTCCGGCATGACGCTCGGCCAGATCGCGGCGGCGCTGGCCAAGCCCTTCGGCATAACCGTGCGCTCCGACCAGCCCGCCATAGCTTCAGGGGCGGGCGCGCCCTTCGAGACGGTGAAACTGAACCCGGGCGAGACCGTCTTCGAGGTCCTGGAAAAGCTGGCGCGCCATCTGTCGCTGGTCCTGACCGACAACGCCCAGGGCGACCTGGTCATCACCGCCGCCGCCCGCGCCCGCGCCGATACGGCGCTTGTGGAAAGCGCCGCCGCCGGCGGCAACATCCTCGCCGCCCGCGGCCGCTTTTCGGTCTCCGGCCGGCACAGCAGCTATCGTGTCCTCGGCCAGCGCAAGGGCCTGGACAGCCTGACGGAAAAGCAGGCGGCCCAGGTCGAGGGCATCGCCCGCGATCCCGGCGTCGCCGAGCTCCGGCACCGGCCCCTGGTGCTGCAGAGCGCGACGCCCCTGACGCCCGGCCTGGCCGGCCGCCTGGCGCGCCACGAGGCGGCCGTGCGCTATGGCCGCGCCGCCGCCGTCGAGGTCACGCTCCGGGGTTGGCGCCAGGGGGCGAACGGCACGGCCGGGCGCCTGTGGGTGCCCAACGAGATCGCCCGCCTGGAGGCGCCGCGCCTGGCGCTGGCCCGCGACATGCTGATCGTTGCCGTCACCTATTCCATGGGCAAGGGCGGCATGCAAACGCACCTGAGCCTGGCCCGGCCGGAAGCCTACGACCCGGCGCCGCCGGCCGCGATCGATGCCGCCGGCGACCCCTGGGCCGCCTTGCGCAAGGACATTGCCGATGGCTAGTGGGCCATCGGTCGTTGCCGCCCTGAAGGACCTCTGGCGCCGCGTCGCCATGCTCGTGGCCCGCGCCGTCATCACCCGGGTGTCCGACGCCGGCGGCCGCCAGGTCCTGCAGACCGAGATCCTCGCCGGCGAGGTGCGTGACGACTTCGAGCGCTTCGCCGAGACCGGCTTCTTTTCCGTGCCGCTGGCCGGCGCCGGCGCGGTGGTGCTGAGCATCGCCGGCGACCGCTCCCATGCCGTGGTGGTCGCCACCGACGACCGTCGTCACCGGCCGCGCGGCGGCGCGCCGGGCGACGCCGGGCTCTATCACCCGCTCGACGATCCGAGCAAGTCGGCCGAAGAGTCCCTGCACCGCTGGACGCTGACCGACCGGGGCGGCGTGCGTACGGCGATCGGGCGATTCGATCGCCTCGACATCAAATGCGGCTCTTCGAGCCTGCTGGTCGAGGATGGCCGCATCCGCCTGGAAGCCGACGTTATCGAGACCCACGCGCGCGAAAAGATCAAGTGGGACGTCAACGGTTACGGCGAGGACTGGATCTATGTCGATGGCGCGGACCAGTATCACGAGGATACCTACAAGATCGATCCTATCCGCGTCGTCGCAGGCGGCGCCTTCAACGTCAACGACCCGGAACATTAGGTGGTGTCTCAACTTGAAGCCGAATGCCCGAGATCGGCCAAGAACGGCCAGTCGATTCGACTACCTGGGGGCCCGGTTTGGATCAGTGAGCGGACGATCAACAGGCCTGGAGCTGAGGCTCACTCGTGACCCTGAGCGGCCCTTCGCACCCGCCTCGTGAGTGTCCGCATTCAAGCCGAAGCGGACGTCGGTCCCCGAGTCAGTTATGAATGAGACTGAGGTCTGTCGTATAGCCATCGTCGATATTTTTCGAGACCAGGAAGCGCCTCTCGTAAATGTCTGGAGGGTCTTTCAGCTCGCACCAAGCTAACTAACGTTGGCACCGACATCGTTGCAACTGCCTGTCCAGCGTCGGCGCCCTGTGCTCGTTGGAGATGGTGAAACGTTGCCTTCGTCATGAATTCTGAGGAACTGGCCTTCAGCTCGCCGATTAGCCGATAGGTGAACTGATAGACAAGATTCCCATATTCGATCACCTCTTCGGCGGACGGAATGTATCCCTTGTGAATTACGTCATTTCTGAACGCACTCCAAGTCGGTGTATCTCCCCGGCTACGGCCATCCAACTCGGGTCTTGCCTCAAGAATTAGGGGCTCAAGCGGCTTTTTGTTTTCAACAAGGTAGAAAAACAGGAAGGCGCCAATTTGTCGTTCAGATTGCTTAGAAATCGGGGCCCACGCTTCGCTGAACTGCTCGTAGGTGATTCCATGCTTGAGCGAGACGACGAGAATGTAATACTCGAAGAAACGTTCAAGCGATGCGGCGGTGCTTGAGACTGCCTCCCGTGTATAGCCGTCGAGCAAAGCCATTGCACCCAAATCAAATAGAATCTCAAATTTCTGCTCTTGGATGGCCGTGACGGTAACGTGACCCCGAGAGCACGTGACCTCGTATAGACCGTCATCACGCAATTCGACCGAATTTGCCAACTCGGGCGGCTGTCCATCCACTTCAAGGCACTTCATGCAGGAGGTGCGCAGTCGCATTGTGTCCTTCCGTGCAACTTCTTCTCTTCGTGGCCGGCATTGACCGAGTTTTTTGACGCGCCGGTCTCCTCGAATGAACGACACGCCGTCAACCTCGATTTTCATATATCACACCTTGCATGTCGGCTCCAGGTCAAGGCCGAGCTCCCACCGCAGAGGCTCTTAATTTCCGATTTGATCGGAAAACGGAAGCGCGCGTAAGGGGCCGGAAGTCTCCTCCTGGCTAGTTTCGCCCGTCCCGGCCGCCGGTAGATCACGCCCATACTACCCCTAACAGCGGACGACCGGTCTGGGATCCAAAGCTTACGGTCAGTGCCCGACCATGAATGGCCGAGTTGGGTCGATTGCGGCCCGCTAACTTCAAACTGTGACACTGCTGAATATCAACCTCGCGAACGCCGTTCGCGCGCCCGGCGCCGGTCCTTCAAGGGCCGGCGTTTTTCTTTGGAGACAGAACTCATGCCCGATTTGCAAGTCACGGCCGCCGCCGCCGATTTCATCGACCTGGCGCTCGCCGGCGGCCGCCTGCAGGAAGGCGAGGCGCTGCAATCGGCCGTCGTTCTCTCGATCTTCTCCGACGCCCGCGCCCGCGCCGACGACCCCTTGCCGCACCGGGCGCTCTCTCGCCGTGGCTGGTGGGGCGACAGCCTGGCGCCGCAAAGCGGTGACCGTTTCGGCTCGCGGCTGTGGCTGCTGGCCAACGAGAAGCAGACGGCCGAAACCTTGAACCGTGCCCGGCAATACGCCGAAGAGGCGCTGGCCTGGCTGAAAGAGGACCGCATCGCCGCCTCGGTCACCGTGCGGGCCCGCTGGGTTCGGCCCAACCAAAAAGACAGTGGAGTTCTGGGCTTGGAAATCGACATCCTCCGCCCCGCCGGCGCCCTGGTCGCGCTGCGCTACGACTATGCCTGGGCCGAAAGAGCATCGAGGGAGTCCGCCTGATGGCTTTTACCCGTCCGACCGTCACGGTCTTGCGCGACCGCATCGCCACCGACATCAACGCCCGGCTGCCAGGCGCCGACTCGCGCCTGCGCCGCTCCGCCCTGGAGGTGCTGAGCGTGGCCCTCGCCGGCGTGGTTCACGGCCTCTACGGCTACCTCGACTGGCTGGCGCGCCAGGTCATGGTCGATAGCGCCGAGACTGAACACCTGGACCGCCACGCGACGGTCTGGGGCGTGCTGCGCAAGGCGGCGGCGCGGGCCGCCGGCACGGCCACCGCCACGGGCAACGACGGCGTCGAGGTCCCCGCCGGCACCCTGCTGCAGGCCGGCGAGACCCAGTATCTGACGACCGCCGCCGCCGTGGTCGCGGCCGGCAGCGCCAGCCTGCCGATCGAGGCCGTCGACCCCGGCGCTGGCGGCAATGCCGCCGCGGGCGTTCTGCTGCTCTACGCCACCCCGGTCGCCGGCATCGACGGCTCGGCCACCGTCGTCCTGCTCGAGGGCGGCGCCGATGCCGAGATCGACGGCGACCTGCGCCAGCGCGTGCTCGACCGCATCCGCCAGCCGCCGCACGGCGGTGCCGCCCACGACTATGTCGCCTGGGCGCTCGAGGTGCCGGGGGTCACGCGGGCCTGGCTCACCGCCGGCGAGATGGGTTTGGGCACGATAACCCTGCGCTTCCTGATGGACGACCTCCGGGTCGACGGCATTCCGCTCGGCGATGCCAGGCCCTTGCTCCCGACGCTGGATATCAAGGTCATGCAGGACTATATCGACGCCGTCGACCGCCGCCCGGTGACGGCCGACGTCTTCGCGGCGGCGCCCGAACCGGTCGCCCTCGACGTCACCGTCGACAACTTGCAGCCCAACACGGCGGAGGTCCAGGCCGCCGTGACCGCCGAGATCGCCGACATGATCAAGCGGGTGGCCGCGCCCGGCGCCACCATCCCGTTGTCGAAGATCTGGGAGGCCGTCTCCATCGCTTCCGGCGAGGCCAGCCACACGATCACCGCGCCGGCCGCCGACGTGACCCACACGGCCGGCCAGATGGCGATCCCCGGCTCGGTCACCTTTACCTGAGGACACGCGCATGAAAACGCTGATCACCGCCGCCGCCTTTCTGGCGGCTTTTTTGTGGGCGCTCCTGTCGATTGTTGGGGCGGCAGCGGCGCGGCCCGCGTGCAACCCGCGCAACCAGGTGCTCGATCAACTTGCCGATCGTTACAAGGAGGCCCCCGTCGCCGCCGGAGTCACGAACCAGGGCGCGCTGGTCGAGGTTCTGGCCACCGGCGACGGCAAGACCTGGACCATCATCGTAACCACGCCACAAGGCCAGAGCTGCATCGTCGCGGCCGGCGAGGGCTGGCGCCAGGTCGCGCCAAAGCGGGACGGGGAGGGGGCCTGATGGAGGGTGACAACGACCTTTACCTCATGCTCGGCCAGCTCAAGGCCGAGAACATAGAGGCAAAGCGGCAGCGCGAGCTGCTTTTCGAGAAGATTTCCGAGGTCAAAAAGGACACCGGCGGACTGCCGCAGCTCCGCCAGGACGTCGAGACCATGAAGCCCGTTGTCGACGACTACCAGAAGCTCCGGCAACGCGGTATCGGCGTGATCGCGACAGTCGGACTCCTCTCCGCCGGCGGCGGCGTCGCCTTGTCGCGGCTTTGGGAAAAGATCTCGTCTCTCTTCCCCTCATCCCTCAACTAAGGAGACCGACCTTGCCGGGCAATCTGATAGACGAATCCAAACCGGAAACAGCCAAGGCGATCAAGAGATTGCCGGCGCCCGCCTTCGCCGCGGCTTCGGCGGGCAGGCCCGGTGGTAACGCGAAATGACAGATCCGGCGCAATGGCGGCTGCATTGCGTGCGGCCGACCCTGGAATTCATGGGGCTGTGGTCGCAGGCGGCGGAAAACCTGCTTATGGGGACCGCACTGGTCGAATCGGGCCTGACCTATCTGGTACAGCACGGCGGCGGCCCGGCGCGCGGCTTCTACCAGATCGAGCCGGCGACCCTGGCTGACCTCTATACCCACTATCTGCCCCGTCACGAGGGCCGCCGGGCCAGCCTGGCGGCGCTGCGCGCCGACGCGCCCTGGCGCGACGAACAGCTCACGCACAACGGCGCCTTTTCGACGGCCGTCGCGCGGCTGATCTATTGGCGCCGGCCGGAACCCTTGCCGCCGGCCGAGGATATCGAGGGCCT
>JAJFGM010000570.1 GCA_021776145.1 Kiloniellaceae bacterium
GCCAGCCGCCCGGCAGCCGGCTCTCTGCGGTCTTCCCCGGCGCCTTGTGATAGGACGGCGGGTCGCCGCCGGCGCGGCGGAAGTAGAGTGTGCCGACGTCGCCCGGCGCAACGTCCCTGCCGTCATCATCGACGATCCGCAATTCGCTGCCGACGATCACCCGGCCGACGGTGCCGGGACGGGCCAGCCACTCGGCGCTGCTGGCGATGGTCGTGCCCGTGGCTTCGCTGAAACCGTAGTACTCGACGATCACCGGCCCGAACCAGTCGATCATCGCCTGCTTGAGCCACGGCGCGCAGGGCGCCGCACCGTGCAGGACCGCCTGCAGCGACGAAAGGTCATAGCGTCGCCGGGTTTCTTCCGGCAGGCGAAGAAGGCGCGCGAACTGCGTCGGCACCAGATGGGAGGTGGTTACGCCTTCCTTCGCCACCAGGCTGAGCAGGTCCTCGGCATCGAAGCGCGGCATGATCACCAGGGACTGACCGGCGGCAATGGCGAACAGCAGGTTGGCGAAGGGCCCCGCGTGATAGAGCGGGCAGACCGCGAGATGCACACCGGGCCGGTCGTAGTGCCACAGTCGGCCGCGCCCGTTCCACAGCTGCCAGACCTCCTCGACCGGCACGCAAAAGGCGCGGTTGAAGACGCCCTTGGGTTGGCCCGTTGTCCCCGAGGTATAGAACATCGGGCCGCCGCTGCTGGTATTCGCGGGAGTCGACGCCGATTGCGCCTGGCGCCAGGTCTCGTAGTCGCGGCCGACGGCGATGACCCGCTCGACCCCGGCCGCGGCCGCGGCCGCCTCGGCCACCTCGAGGGTATCGAGGTCGCAAATCAGGACCCGCGCATCGCTGTTATCGAGGATATAGGCGACTTCCGGCACGGTCAGGTGCCAGTTGACCGGCACCAGGAACATGCCGCCCCTGAGGCATCCCAGGATCACTTCGACAAATTCCACCCTGTTGTGCATCATGATGGCAACGCGATCCTCGTCGCCAAGGCCAAGGGCGCGCCAGCCGTTGGCCAGCCGCGCGGCGCTGACGTTCAACTCGCGCCAGCTGCGCGTGCCTCGCGGCGATGTGACGGCGCGCTGTGCCTCCGTGCCGGCCGTCACGGGCAGAATGGGCGGGCTTGTCATCGGCTGCTCCTTGACATGGAATAGGGCGACAAGAGGTGCGGCGGCAGGACCCACGGCAATCGGCACATTCTCGTGCGCTTGGCCACCGACAGGCAAGCGGCGGCTGGAAAACACTCACCCACGGGCCTATATGCCGCCCCAAGGTCAATGCGAGGAAAAAAAGGATGGACAGGATGGAACCGCCGGGCGCGTCAATTGCCAACGCCGACCAGATCGAGTTCTGGAACGGCGAGGCCGGGGATAAGTGGGTGCGCCACCAGGAAACCCAGGACATCATGCTTGGGCCGCTCGGCGAGCGCTCTTTGTCAGCAGCGCGCATTGCCGCCGGCGAGCGCGTCATCGACGTCGGCTGCGGCTGCGGCGACACGACACTGGAAATCGCGCGCCGCGTCGGCAACGGCGGCCAGGTGCTCGGCATCGATGTGTCGGAACAGATGCTTGAACATGCGCGTCGGCGGGCCGCGAAAGAGCCGGGCCTGACCGCCGAATTCCTCAAGGCCGACGCCGCGAGCCACAGCTTCAAAGCCGGCGCCAGCGACGTCGTGCACTCTCGCTTTGGCGTCATGTTCTTCGCCAACCCCGAAATCGCCTTCGGCAATCTGGCGCGGGCCTTGCGACCGGGTGGGCGCCTTGCCTTCGTCTGCTGGCGCCCGGTGGCGGAGAACGACTGGGTGAACCTGCCGATGCAATCCGCGGCGGAAATGATCCAGTTGCCGCCACCGCCGGCGCCCGGCACGCCCGGCCCCTTCGCCTTTGGCGACAAAACCAGAGTCGAGGGCATTTTAGCGGCGGGCGGATTCAAAAACATCGACTTCGCGCCCGACGACCGGCCGATGCTGATCGCCGACTCCCTGGCGGCCGGAGTCGAGAAAATCGTCGACAACTCACCGCTGGCGCGGGTGCTGGTCGATATCGACGCGGCCACCCGTCTCCGCCTTATCGAGAAACTTACCGGCCTGCTCGCCCCCTATTGCGACGACCGGGGGCTATGGCTGAACGGCGCGACCTGGATCGTGACCGCGCAGACCTAAAGCGGCCCGGCGGAATTCTAGAGCGTGACTCGCTGTTGCGTCAGCCGGCGGCGGGTGAGGCCGGCGGCCAGATCCCGCCGCGCAAGGCGCCGGCGTCCGTGGCCCCCCAAAGCACGCGATGGGTTTTAGGCAGCGGGCGACTGTTGGGCACCGAGAGCCAGAGCCGGTAGAGCAGACGGCCCAGCCCGGTGTCGGCACCGTCCTCGTAGGGTTCGCGGGCATGGTAAATGACGTGGTTGTTGAGGAACTGCATGTCGCCGGGCCGCAGCACGGTTTCGAAACAGAGCTCGTCACCCAATGCGTGCAACAGATCCATGGCCTGCCACTGTTCCGACGTCAGCTTCGGTGCCGCCGGCATGCGTTGCGCCGCCTCGATGTAAGTGCGCGAATAGTGGCTGGTGAAGTGGCCGCCGCGAAGGGCAAAGACCGGCAATTGGTAATAATCGTCGATCCCCGTGCTCTCCTCGCCGAAACGGCTGCGCGGATAGTCGGCGAAGAGCAGCTCCAAAAGATCGGGTCGCCGCGCAAGCATGGTGTTGTGGATGGCCACCGCCGAGACAACCTTGCTGACGCCGCCGGACGCGGCCTGTCGCACGCACAACAAGGCCACGACATCGGTGCGATCGGTGTGAAAGCGCAGACCGCCGCTGGTGTGGACGCGTGCCCGAGACGATAGAAAGGCTTCACCCCCGGCGTCCGGGTCGAGACGTCCCCGCCGCGCCCCGACGTCACCGGCCTCGGCGCGGATTTCCGCCATCATCTCGCCGCCAACGCTTTGGCTGACCGGCGTACCGAGGTGACTGCCGATGCCAGAAAAGATGCGGCGCAATTGCTCGCCGTCGTAGGCCTCGACCGGCAAGCCGCGCAAGGTGACGAGGCCGCGCCCGCTCTCCAGCTCTTCGGCAGCCGCGGCAAGCCTGACCGAGAGCCCGGGCAGCGGGAAATGGTCGCGGCGGATATCGCGCCACGGCCGGCCTTCAACCCGCCGCAAGGCAGTATCGATCTCCGTCAGATCCGCCGGCGAGAGAGGCCAGATCCAGCTGTCGCTCGTGGCGAGGTCACGGCCGACCCAGGCCTGCGGGCCGGTCAGCGGCCGGCGCACTTGCGCCTTCTGATCAGAGCTCTTCATGCCGCCATTACAGGCGACGGGCGCGCGACTGTCAAATCGGGCGCGGGCGCGCCAGCATCAAGCCAGCGGCGGCCGCCAATCGGCCCAGGGGCGACGTGTCTCAAGGGCCGTGGCGACGCGCAGCACTGTCGGTTCGTCGAATCGCCGTCCACAGATCTGCAAGCCGGTCGGCAAACCGGCGGCGGTGAGACCCGAGGGCACGGAGATGACCGGGCACTGGCCAATCAGATTGAAGGGTTCTGTCATGTAGCGCGACATAAGGCGGCCTTGGTCGTCGAGGCCGGCGCGTTCGCTCGCCTTGTCACTGGCCAGCGCCGGCGGTTGCGCCATGGTCGGCGCCAGAAGCGCGTCGCAGCGCCGGAGGATCGGTGCCAGGGCCTGCCACTGCGCGCTGCGCAGGATTTCCAGACGCTTGTAGTCGACCGCCGACATCTTGCGGCCGGCTTCGATGAGCTTGACTACGGCCGGGTCCATCTTCTCGCGCCAGGTCTCGAGGTGCTGGCCGAAGTAAGCCGCCATGAAGACGCCCCACATCCTGCTCCAGGTGGCATCGACCTCGGCCGTCCAATCGAGCGCAACCTCTTCGACCTCGGCGCCGGCCTCCCTGAGCGCCGCGACCGCGGCCAAGGTGTTGTCCGCAACCTGGGGATGGACGGCGTAAAAGCCGAGATCCAGGCTGAAAGCCAGGCGCAGGCCGCGCAGATCGCCGGTCAGCGGTTGCGTCAGATCAAGCGGCGGTGAAACCGACTGGATATCGCGGTCGTCGGGGCCTTGTGCCGATGCCAGAAACAGCGCCGCATCGGCGACGCTGCGGGTCAGCGGCCCGAAGTGCGAAATGTTGTCGAAAAGGCTCGGCAGGATGTCGAGCGGGATACGGCCGAGACTGGGTTTGAGTCCGACGACGCCGCAGTCGGAGGCTGGAATGCGCACCGAGCCGCCCATGTCGGTGCCTTCGGCCAAGGGCACGCAGCCGGCGGCCACCGCCGCCCCCGAGCCGCCCGACGAACCGCCCGGCGTATGGGCCAGGTTCCAGGGGTTGCGCGTCACGCCCCATAGCGGGCTCTCGGTGAAGCCGGCATGGGCGAACTCCGGCGTCGTCGTCTTGCCGACGATAATGGCGCCGGCCGCCGTCAGCTTGTCGACGATGGCGGCGCTGCGCTCCGGCCGCCAGTTTTCAAAGACATAGGAGCCGAGCGTGGTGCGCGTGCCCGCGACCGGGGTCAGATCCTTGAATGCGATGGGCAGGCCGTGCAGCGGTCCGAGCTCGGCACCGGACATGACCGCGTCTTCGGCTTGGCGTGCCTTTGCGCGCGCCGATTCGGCATGCACGAAGCAAAAGCAGTTGAGCCGCGGATTGACATCGCCGATGCGGGCCAGGGCATTTTCCACCAGATCGACCGGCGACAGCTCGCGGCCGCGGATCAAGGCGGCCAGATCGCTGGCGGACCGGTAGGCGAGATCGACGTCGGTCAAGTCCGCTCTCCCAGGGTAAGACCTTGGTTATGGCCCTCACCACAAAAACAGAGTCCCAGGAAAGCACTCCGGGAAAAGCCATGCAAGTCGTCTAGGCCAGTTATCCGGGCCAGTTATCCGGGTCCGTTATCTGGGTCCGTTATCTGGGCAACTCGGCTGGATTAGCCGTGCAGACGCGGCGTGCGGGCCCAACCGCCGTGGACCCGCACCGTCGCACCTGTTTCCGTCGTGTTGGGAGTTTCGGCCCGTTACCAGCTCACGAAACCGAAGATACTAGCCAGAAGGCGCCAAGAACAATAGGCACCAACCGCAATAATTGCGCTATTCATAGAATATTCGATCAGTTTGTCTTTGGTTTGATAGGACATAATCGTCACACCTCCTCAGACTTTCCCTTCCGAACTGGAAGCACATTAGCACATTCGTTCGATTTTTTAAAGGAATATCAAGGTTAATATTGTGATAATTGTATTAACAAACTATTACTATTAACTATACTATGGTAATATTTCATTAGTATTAATATTCTGAAAAATCCTTATGCCTCAATCATCTTGCCATCCGGCCCTGCCTGGCGAATTCCCCCGCGGTTTCGGGCAGTGCTTGACCCAGCGTGGTCAAGCCCCCACATTTCATGTCTACGGCGCCTTTCTCTTGGGCCGTGGTGACAGGGGTGGCGCAGACGCGCACCTTTTGAGTCAAAGCAACGACAGCCCTTGCTCAGATCGCGAGGAGGAAGCTGCGGATGTCACGCATATCGCTTTTCAATAGCCCGCTTCTTTTGGGCTTCGAACAGTTCGAACAAGCCATAGATCGCGTTTCAAAAAGCGCCGAAGGCTATCCCCCTTACAATGTCGAGCAACTGAGTGAGAACCGCTTGCGCATAACGCTCGCGCTGGCCGGCTTCGCAGCCGAGGATCTGGACATCCAGACCGAGGACAGACAGCTCGTGATTCGCGGCAAACAGACCGACGACAAGGACCGGGTCTATTTGCATCGCGGCATCGCGGCGCGCCAATTTCACCGCAGTTTCGTGCTCGCCGACGGCATCGAAGTGATCGGGGCCAACCTCGACAAGGGCCTGCTTCACATCGATCTCGAACGTCAGACCAGCGAGCCAAAGATCCGCAGCATCGCCATCAGCACGGCCGCGGTTAAAGACAAAAGAAAGGAGCGGTAAATGGACAAGCTCGACCGCATGGATCGGCTTTCGACGCAGGACATGATCCTGCTTGGCATCGAAGATGTCGCCTTTGTCAAACCGACCACCAAGAATGGCCAGACGTTTTATCTGATCTGCGCCGCCGACGGTAACGAGATCGGTCGCTCGGCCAACCGCGACGTTGCCCAGGCCGCGATCCGTCAACACGGCCTGGAGCCGCTCAGCTTGCACTGACGACGCGCGCGGCGTTACATCAAAGGCATGCTTCAGCCCGCGCCCGCCTGTCAAAACTGCCGTAAGCCGGCGAGACCGGCAGCGAGGTGGCGCCGCGTCCTGGCCGGCGTTTTGCCGCTACTGGCGGCTTTTCTAATTCCCAACTCGCCGGCAACGCTCGCCGACGAACCGCCGCTGCTGCCGGTCCTGGCGCGGGTTGGGCCCTGGCCGTCAGCTTCCAACATGATCGTGTTTCGTGATCGCCTGTGGTTCGCCAATGCCAGGCTCGGCGTCAACCACAACTCGGCCGAAATTCATAGCCTAGATCTGGCCACCGGCGCGGCGCGTCACGAACGCCACCTGTGGAGCCAAGCCGCGGGCCAACCGGCGGTTCATGCCGGGTTGCTCTATTGGCCGGGCGAGGATCCGCGCCTGCATGGCGATTGGGGCGCCTTTCAGGCGACCAACGGAACCGACTGGGGCTGGGGCCTGATCCCCGGCGGTGGCATCTTCCACGTTCACGCCTTGGCGGAAGCCCAAGGCCGCCTGGTGGGCGCCGTGTCGGCCTGGAAAGCCGGTCTGGCGGTTTCCCGCGACCGCGGCATCACCTGGCAGCGCATTTACACACACCCAACGCCAGATCGCCGCGTCAGTCGCATCACCGATCTCTACCCCCTGGGCGATAACCTTGTCGGCGATCTGCGGGCGCCGGAGGGACGCCGGCTGGTGCGGCTGCTGGGCGACAGTGTGACCTCCCTGCCGGGCTGGCCGCAGGGCCGCCGCTATTCAAACCTCGGCCAATTTCGCGGCGCGCTCTATGGCTTCGTTCATAACGACGCGGGCACCGCCTTGTGGCGTAGCGATACCGCATCGAGCCAAGAAGTCCTGGCAGCGCGGGGCGATTGGCGGCCGTGGGCCCTGGCCGCCCATGACGGCAGCCTTTGGGCCGTGGAGCGGCACGCCGATGGCGGCACAGTCTGGCGTTCCCGCGATGCGGAGGCATGGGAGCCGGCGTGGCGTCTGGCCGGCGGTTTCCCACGTCAGATCCTTGCCACCCCCGCCGGCCTTTTCGTCGCCGGCGACGGCGATGACGGACACGGACTGATCTGGGGCCAAATCGCCAGTCAACGCGCCCCACCGCCGTCTCCAGAGGCGCTGCCGCAGTTTCAAGCCGGTCTCGCCCCGGCACTCAACGCCCCGGCACTCCACGCCTCGGCGCGAGTCGACCCGGCACCCAACGCGTCAACGCCCGGCCTGGCCGACATCGGCGCGGCACTCGACGAGGTACTCGCCGATGCCGCGAGTTATGACCGGATCGGCTGGAATATCCGCCGCGCCGTCGCCGACGCCGTCCGCGCCGGTCCTCCCGCAACCTTCTTCAGCCGGCGATTGGCCAGGCCGCGCCCAGATGGCGCGGTCACCCCCTTTGGCGATGTCGTGATCCCCGATCGCGGTTCGATCGGCGCCTTCTGGCTGATCTGGGGCATGGCGCTGGCCGGTGAAGGCCGCGTGCCACCGCGCTACATCGCCGCTCCCTGGTCCGTGCCACCGAACTCTGCCGAGAAGTACTTCGAACCGCAGTTGATGGCGATCTGGGCGGTGTCGGTGCTCGGTCAGCGCGACCGGGCAACCCTCGATGCCCTGATCGCTCGAGTCGCCAACGCCGAGGATCCACTATGGCTGCGTCTCGACGCCGCCGGCGCCCTGTCCAGTCTGGTTGAGACCGGACACGGCACAGACCTTGCCGCCTGGAGCAAATGGTGGCTGGACGCGCGCCCAACTTGGCCAGTGCGACAGCCATAGGGGCGGTCGCTCCGGTCGTTCGGGCGAAAGGCTGATTTAAGGGGGGTGGAAGGTCCGCGGGCGCGGATCGGGTGCTCAGGCCGCGTGGCTTGCCGCCGACTCGGTCAGAATCGCATAGATCGCATCGCTGCCGTCAGTGCCGCGCAGTTTTTCGCAGACATTGCGGTCGCGCAGCAGCCGCGAAACCCGCGCCAAGGCCTTGAGGTGATCGGCGCCGGCGCTTTCCGGAGCCAGCAACATGCATATGAGGTCCACCGGGTGTTCGTCGATGGCATCGAAATCGATCGGTGTTTCCAGGCGCGCGAACAGGCCATGCAAGCGATCCAGTCCCGAGAGCTTCCCATGCGGGATGGCGATCCCGTGACCGACACCCGTGGTACCCAGACGTTCACGCTCGATCAACACCTCGAAAACCGAGCGCTCGGGCTGGCCGGTTACGACCGAGGCGCGCTTGGCCAACTCCTGCAGCGCTTGCTTCTTGCTGGTTACGCGCAAGCTGGCCACTACGCCATCGATCGAGATCAGGTCGGCAATTTCCATAGCAATAAGCCTCTAGTCTCGCCTTCGGGTCACGCGTTCCGATTGCCCCGTGGGTCAATCCAGCCGATGTTCCCATCCTGACGTCGGTAGACCATGTTAAGGCCTCCGTGAGCAGAATTACGAAACATGTAGGCTGATACATCCGCTAGATCCATGCGCATGACCGCGTCGCTAACGGTCAGGCTCGGGATCTCGGTGGTCATTTCGGCGATCACGACCGGCTGGCCGTCAACACCCGCGGCAACACCGCCATCCGCCGCGTCGTCATCGAAATCGCTCTCGTCGAATTCCTCTCCGGCGAGGATATAACTCTGCGCGGCAAGCGGCTCGTGCTCCGGTCCGTCCTCCTTGCGATGGCTGCGCAGCCGACGCTTGTGGCGCCGCAGCCGCTTGGACAAGCGTTCCGCCGCCATGTCGATGGCTGGATAGGGCTGCTCGGATTCGCCGTGCGCCTCCACGCGAATGCCGCGCCCGACATGGGCGGCGACGACCGCGCCGAAGCGGCGCGAGTCGCGAGAAATGGTCACATCGACCTCTATCGCATCCCCGAAGTACTTTCCGAGAATCCTCGATAGGCTTTCGTCGACGTACGTTCGCAGCGCGTCTCCGACGTCGAGTTGCTTTCCCTTAACGGATAGCTGCATGGGCTCTGTGTTTGCTAGGATTCCAGCGGGCGCCCGTTCTTTGAGCATAGCCGCGACGGTAGAAGGCGCGCAACATAGAGTCCACCCTATTGGCTGTCAATAGTGTCTAACCTATCGACCGCGCGGCTCGAAATACACAGCTAATTTATTGTAATATTTGTTAAATTCGAGGCACTAAACAAATGCCGCCTTTTCCCTGCGACGTTGCACCGAGGACGGAATTCTCATCGCCTCGCGATACTTCGCGACCGTTCGCCGCGCGATATCGACGCCATCCCCGCGCAGAATGTGAACAATGCGGTCGTCCGAGAGGATCTTGTTGCAAGGTTCCTTGTCGATCAGCAGCCTGATGCGATGGCGGACGGATTCCGCCGAGTGACTGGCCCCGTCTACACCGCCGATCGCGGCGGTAAAAAAGTACTTCAGCTCGAATGTCCCGCGCGGCGTTACCATGAATTTGTTGGATGTCACGCGGCTCACGGTCGACTCGTGCATTTCTATGACCTCGGCGATATGACGCAGGGTCAAGGGCTTCATGAACTCGATGCCCTTCTGAAAGAAATCGTCCTGTTGACGAACGATTTCGCTGGCGACCTTGAGAATGGTGTTGGCGCGCTGGTCGAGTGATTTCAGCAGCCAATTGGCGGACTGGTAACACTCGCTGATGTAGCCTCGTTGCTCTTTGTCGCGAACCCGGCCAAGCACCTGCCTGTAATAGTGGTTGTTCATCAGCACGCGCGGCAAGGTTTCGCTGTTCAGCTCGATGATCCAGCCGGTCTTTGGGTGCGGCCGCATGATGATATCCGGCACGATAGCGCTGGCCGGGCCGGCCCCGAAAGCAAGCGCCGGTTTCGGGTCGAGCGCCCGGATTTCCTGGATCATGTCGGCGATATCTTCGGCGTCGACACCGCAATGTCGACGCAGCGCCGAATAATCGCCCTTGGCCACCAAGTCGAGCCTGTCGAGCATCGCCGCCATGGCGGGATCCAGACGGTCCAACTCGGCCAGTTGCAGGGCCAGGCATTCGCCGAGCGAGCGGGCGAAGACTCCAGTGGGATCGAAACCCTGCAGTCGCGCGATCACGGCCTCGACGCGCTCCATGGAACTGCCCAGGCGAAGCGCCAGATCTTCGAGATCGGCCTTGAGGTAACCGGCCTCGTCGAGAAGATCGATGAGATGCAGACCAATCAGCCGATCGATGGGGTCTCCAAATTCGATGTGCAACTGGCCGAGCAAATGCTGGCGCAGAGTCATCTCGTCGGCCATGCGCTGTTCGGCGCTAAAATCCTCGCCGCCAAAATTGACCGGCTTGCTCGCGCCCCACGATTCAAAGCTGCCGCCGTCGTGATCGGGTGCGCCGGCCGCCTGCTGGTCGCCGGGACCGTCGCTTTGGTAATAGTTCTCGTATTCGGTATCCAACGGCGCCTCGGCGGCGCTCGGCAAGGTCTCGGACTCGGTCTGGGCAAGGCTATCGTCGACCGCAAAGTCCTCATCGCCGTCGCCCACGGCGCCATCGAACTCAGCATTGTCGGGTTCAAAGTCATCGGCGCGCTCGAGCAGGGGGTTCTGCTCAAGTTCGGATTCGACAAAGGACGCCAGTTCCATGTTGGAAAGCTGCAACAGCTTGATCGCCTGCTGCAACTGCGGCGTCATGGCCAGGGACTGCCCCTGGCGAAGCTCTAAGCGTTGTGTCGCCGCCATATTTACGTTCTAGAGACTAAACGTTTCCCCCAGGTAAACACGCCTAACATCCTCATGCGCAACGATTTCGTCGGGTTCGCCCTCCATCAGCACCATGCCCTCGTGAATGATGTAAGCGCGGTCGACAATATCGAGCGTTTCGCGAACATTATGGTCGGTAATCAGCACGCCGATGCCGCGATCCTTGAGGTGTGAGACCAGGTCCCGGATATCCCCCACGGCGATGGGATCGATACCCGCGAGCGGCTCGTCAAGCAGAATGAAATGCGGCTGCGACGCCAGGGCCCGGGCAATCTCGACGCGGCGCCGTTCACCACCCGACAAGGCCAGTGACGGTGTGCGCCGGAGGTGAGTGATAGAGAATTCCGCCAACAGATCCTCGAGCATGGCGCTGCGGCGGTCGCGGTCCGGCTCGATGACCTCGAGCACGCCGCGGATGTTCTGTTCGACCGTCAGGCCGCGAAAAATCGACGCTTCCTGCGGCAGATACCCGATTCCCATGCGCGCGCGTCGGTACATCGGCATGTCGGTAATATCGTGGCCGTCAAGCGTGACCCAGCCATAGTCAGGCGACAACAGTCCGGTGATGATGTAGAAACAAGTCGTCTTGCCGGCACCGTTGGGCCCCAAAAGGCCGACGGCTTCGCCGCGCTGCAGCGCCAC
>JAJFGM010000058.1 GCA_021776145.1 Kiloniellaceae bacterium
CCGACGACATTGGACACCAGCCGCTCACGTTGGCCGTCATCCATGACTTCGCGCAGCAAGGTGCCGGCCTGGACGAAGTCATCATCGTCTTCGCGCAGGGTGTACGCGGCATGAACGAACTCTCCGCTCGCTTCCCAGGTCTCAACCCGCGGGTATCGCTCTGGGTCGGCTTGCGGACCGCCCTTGGAATTCGGCGCGTATACGGGGTCCGATACATTCTGGACCCGCATGGCCCCGTCCTTGCTGTAGCTGTGCACGGGCGACTTTGGCTGATTGACCGGTATCTGTTTGTAGTTCACACCCATGCGGGCCCGGTGAGCGTCGGCATAAGCGAATAGGCGGGCCAGCAGCATTTTGTCCGGGCTGGGGCCGATGCCCGGAACCAGGTTGTGGGGCTCAAAAGCCGCCTGCTCGATCTCGGTGTGGTAGTCGGTCGGATTGCGGTCAAGCGTCAATCGCCCGACTTCGATCAGCGGGTAGTCGCTGTGCGGCCAAACCTTGGTCAGATCGAACGGATTGAATCGGTAAGTCTCGGCGTCTTCAAACGGCATGGTCTGCACAAAAAGAGTCCAACTCGGGTGTTCACCACGCTCGATCGCCTCGTAAAGGTCGCGGGTATGGTAGTCGCCGTCCTGACCGGCAAGGCGGTCGGCCTCATCTTGAGTAAGGAAGTGAATGCCCTGGTCGGTCTTGAAGTGGTATTTCACCCAAGTCTTCCGTCCCTCCGCGTTGACCCACATATAAGTGTGGCTGGAGTAACCGTTCATATGCCGCCAGGTCTTGGGAATACCGCGGTCGCCCATTAACCAAGTCACCTGGTGAGCCGACTCCGGGGACAGTGTCCAAAAATCCCACTGCATGTCATGGTCGCGCAGGTTGGTGTCCGCGCGGCGCTTTTGGGACCGAATAAAGTGCTGAAACTTCATTGGGTCACGAATGAAAAACACCGGGGTGTTATTCCCGACCATGTCGTAGTTGCCTTCGCTGGTATAGAACTTCACAGCGAAGCCGCGTGGATCGCGCCAGGTGTCGGGGCTGCCGCGTTCCCCCGCCACTGATGAAAATCGCTGCAACGTGTCGGTTTTGACACCCGGCTGAAACATTGCCGCCTTGGTGTACTGGCTCACGTCTTTTGTCACCTCGAACTTCCCGAAGGCACCGCCACCCTTGGCATGCGGCTGACGCTCGGGAATTCGCTCGCGATTGAAATTCGCCATCTGCTCGATGAGATAGTGATCTTGCAACAGAATGGGGCCGTCCGGGCCAACGGTGAGCGAATGCTCGTCGCTGGGCACAGGTATCCCGGCATCGGTCGTCGTGGGTTTTCGGTCTCCATTCGTCACGATAGTGCCTCCATCAAGATCTGTTTGCGTTGGTGACGTCGCCACCCTTGTCATCCAGCAGCCGATGAACCGCCGCGTGTAGATCCGGTGCGTTTAAACCGGCCATGAACCTGTGGGCCCTTGGCCCAGTGGCCAAAGCTGGCCGTTAGCTCCGCATCTTCTCAAGGGGTGGGATTCGATGATTACAGGACAGCCGTTCCAGGCAAAAAACACCGGGTGGAAAAAAGGGCCTACATGGCCAACACTCGCCAAAGTCTGGGGGGTAAGGACATGGCGAGAGTCCAAATCCTGGATTATCAATTTCCATTGCATTCTGAGTCGCGTTACGAAGCATCCTAATATCAACGGGCCTGACCCGAATTGGTTCCAATTCGCGGCACCGCAGGTCTGAAAAGCTGTGGCGAAGTCCGATAGCAGTTCTTCGCTACGGCGTCTCCCAGTCTCCCAGTGTCCCAGTCGCGGTGGCCGGTGCGCTGAGTTTGCCGCAGCGTCGTCTTCTCGCCATAGGCGGCAGTGGTAGATCCTCCAACTTTCAGCTCCATCAGACGCTCGGCGGCAAAGCCGGTCATTTCTCGCGACGGATCACCGTCGGGGGTCACCTCTAAGAGTCCGCGCAGAATCAAAATGTCGTCGGTCATCCTTCCGATCAGAGGTCGGTGTCAACAACCAGACCCTAACGGAAAGCGTCGATGACAAACCCGCCGTTCAGCTACACCACAGCGTGGGAAATGACCCAAAATGACGGGAATACTGTGGAAAGCGCGACAAGATTAGGTGCGAAACCCAAGAGCAGAGCCAATCCTCTTAGGTCAATCGCGGCCTCGCCCTGACCGGGCATCTCCAATGCAGGGTTTCGCTCTCAGCTCGAAATACGGCTGCAGAAGAAACGGATTTCTTCCGATAGCGGCTATCGGCGGATGTCAGATGCCCTTGTGTGGAACTTTTGCCAATCAAACCTGTTGATAAGAGGACGACTGATGCCGTTGTGAATGGATATTGCAGCTGCTCGTAGACACGCCATCCCCTGGACAGACCCAGCGGGCTCTCTAACCAGCGACTTCATGCCCGCGCATCTGAGGACGCGGGGGTGCGCGAAGTCCTGTGTCCTGGTCTCAGTTTGAAAAGAGCGTGAAAATGAAACCTGAACATATTCTCATCATAACCGACTGCTTTGCGGACCGGGTTCACATTGGCGGTGCATTAGAAGAAGACGGCTATGTGGTCGATGAAGCCTGCGGCGGGTACGAAGGCCTCCCAAAAGACCTGGTGTTTGCCTCGGACCTGATCATTCTGGATTCCAGGTTGGACCGCCAAATGGGGCTTTGCCGCAAGCTGAGAGAACAGCAGGGATGTGAAACGACACCGGTCATTGTCTTGGTACCCTCAGGCGACCTGGAAGCCGTGTCTCGCGGAAATAAGGCCGGCGCCACAGAATTCATCGTTTGGCCTGCCCGTTTACCGCTGCTGTCGCGTCGCGTTCGTTCTCTACTGCGCTCGCGCCGCACGGCACGGAAATTCCTGCTTTCCAGGCGTCCGGTCACATCGATAGCCAAGGACTAGACGGATTTTTTGGACATCATGGCGCATGAACTGAAAACGCCGCTAAATGCGATCCTGGGGTTCTCCGAGCTGCTTAAGTCCCAGTTCGCTGATGACCCCGATAGATCCAAGGTTTTTGACTATGCTGGGTACATCCATGAAAGCGGCGAACTTGTATTGAGAACCATCAACGAAATTCTGGATCACGCCAAATCAAACGCCGACCATCATGGCTTGGTGGAGAAAGCCTCCAATCTCGGAGACATCTTACGGCTGGCGATCGCACAGATACAGACTCGTGCAAACAGCGAAAACATACGGATCGTGCTGAAATTCTCGACCGCCGTACCCAGTCTGATGGTCGACCCTCAGAAAATCTGCCGAATTGTTATCAATCTTTTATCCAATGCGGTGAAATTCACGCCGGCGGGCGGCACAATTACCATAGAGGCAAAAGCGCGCCGCTCTGACGGAGCTATTAATGTGGTGGTCTCGGATACTGGGATGGGAATTTCCCCTGCCGATCTGCCACGCATCATGGAGCCATATCAACAGGCTGTCCGCGACGTCCCGGGAAAGAACGAAGGCACAGGCCTAGGCATCCCCATCGCCGCGCAACTGGCCCAACTGCATGGCGGGACCGTCAAATACAAAAGCGAACCGGGCCGGGGTACACGCGCGACGCTCACATTGCCAAAAAGCAGGGTTCTTCGCGACACCGTCACCTACCAGGATGCCCGATGCTACGGATTGGATGCGGCAAGCATCGCAGCACGCGGGTGCGGTCTTGCCAGCGCGGACTGCAAGGGATCGGGCCTTAGTTTTCAGCCTCCACCTCGGCAGCAGAAATTTCGCCGGAGAGCAGACGAGCGCAATTGAGATCGGTTGCCTGACCGAGCTCTAAAAACGGTAAGGGATCAATCCCCCCGATCGATATAGAAAAATCCCTGATACTTTCAGAAATGACAACCGGCGCCGCTAAATCAATGAGGCTGAAATCCTTAGGTCGCGCCTCAATTTGCAGTTCCAAGGTTTCGCTGTCCAGGTCAACCCAACCCTTGGCGAGAAGGATAGAGTCGCTGGTGTCGATGATGGCGCGAGAGACATCGATTTTGCCGTCGACAACATCGACATCGATACGGGCACAGCGGATTTTCACTCGGGCATCGCCATCTAAGACAAGGACCAGAGCCTCCGCAGCATCGAGGCCAACCGCTTCGACCAGCAGGGCGCTGATCGTGCCGTCACGCATCGCAATCCAGCCGGTGCCCCCGACGCTGGCAAATATCTCATCCAGGCTCTCACCTTCGCCGAGAAGGTAGAGATGACCGGAAAATAGCCCGCCCATTTCCTGTACAAAATTCGTATCCCTGAAAAAGGGCTTCAAATCCAGCGAGTCAAAAGTGAGCCCCGCATCGGCTGAAGGTACATTTCCGCGTGCGTTAAAGGCGAGTTCTCCCGCAACATCCCCTTCCGCCACGGAAAGCTTCAAGGGTTTCACCAGCACCCTGCTGTCCGTAAGCTGAATACGTGTCGAAAGATCGTCGACCGGCAACCCGTCGGCGATGACCCGCTTGCCCTTGAAGGTGATGTCCATATCCATAGTCTTCAAACGATCATGGGCTATGGGTACTTTGGGGAAAAGGCCAGCGTCATTATTACTGCCGGGTAATTGAGATCCAATTTTCTTATCGCCGGCCGAATCGGCGACAAGGAAAAACGATAAATCGGCGGAATCCAGCCTTCCCGACACAAGGTTCGCCTTGAGGAAGGGTGGATCGCGCTCGCTGTCGACCAAAGCCTCGCCTGAGAGATCACTGTTCCCCACCTTGCCGTCAAGCTGCGTAATCCGCCAGATACCGCCGTCTCGGCTTAACGAACCTGTCAGTTTATACGGCGGCGACTGGGGAAGGGGGACGCCGAGAAGAGGAAACAGTTGCGCAAGGGTCGAACCCTCCGCCCGCACGTCGAGTTCGATCCCTTTCAGTTCCAGCGGCGCGATCACCGTGCCGCCAGCCGTCAGGTGTGTGTCAGCGAATGAAACCACCAAGTCTACCGGAAAGGGTTTTTCCGTGTCGCGCAGAAGGACCAACGATCCGCCATTAAAGTCGATCGAATATGGCTGCCCCTCGAGTGTTCCATTGATTGCGAGCTCAATCTGGTCTTGGCCCTCGGCGTCGCCGGTGGCCGTGGAGATTTTCCCGTCCAAATCAACGCCCGTCAGTTCGTCTACGTACCGGAGCGAACCGTCGACGATGCGCAGCCTACCGATGGCCGGGAATTCGTCACGGGTCTCCGGGGCCACGATTTCACCGGTTACTTCCGCCGCCTTGCCGAACTCCCAATTCACCCGGCCCTCGCCGTCGCGGATCAATGCGATCCTTGGCGCCGTGGCAACGACCTCGGTAAATACCACCTGCCCTTTCAACAATGGCCAGAAGCGCAGCCCAAGGCGCAAGTCGTCAACCGTCGCAACGTGACCTTGCTTTGCCCAATCCGGATTGGCAATCTGGACACCCTGAACCCGTATGTTGACCGTAGAGCCCAAATCAACGCTTAGAGAGCTAATTTGGACATTCCGATCCAAAATATCAGTCGCGACCTCCTCGACATTGGTCCGCAGCGCATTCCAATTCACCAAATAGACGGCGGTAAGCCCCACGCCGGCAGCGAGCAACATGATGGCCAAGGAAATCCCGCCCACCCAAATGAGAATCTTCGAAGTCAATTTCGGTAATCTTTCACCATTACCAGCAACCATTTGTGACTGGCCGGGGCACATTTCCGTGTACACGGCCACATCACATTTGCGATCAGCCTGGCTGGGCATTGAAGGGCTTTGGTGGCCCCTTCCTTGAACGGGATAGCTACCGGAGGATCGCCCTTGCGAAATTTAAACGCTTGCCGAAAGACATGGTTCCTCGTGTGGCGAATTTGATTGAGCACCCGCCGATCAGCCAGCCGGGCCAGAGCAGCTTTATACTTAGGTGGAACGATGGGTTGAGATCAATCAAGCCGCCTGCCATCAAGGCTCGACTCCAGGCCATGGCGACCGAGATCGCCAGCAAGCCGGCGGGCGCCGCCAGTCACCTAACAGCACAATGTCGAAGACGGCACCCATGGTGCAGAAGTTGGTGTACTGCTCGACGGCGCCGAAAATCAGAGCAATCGGGCTTAGGCAGAACGGCTGTTTAGGGTCAAATTCGTTGAAGATTTCCTAACAAGACGAGTCCGTCTCATACCTTCGCAAACAATCCGTGGAGTCACGGGCTGCAGGTTCAAGGTTCAAATCCGCGACCGGTGCGGTCGTCGGAATTGTCGAACGAGCGCCCTGGCCGAGCCTGCCTTCATTCGCTAGCATCGCCGTCCGATTCACTTATAAGTTCTTTCTTATGGAGAGTTTGGGTCATGCTGCGAATCGTCATTCTCATTGTCACCCTGTCCCTCTGCCCTTGGGGCGACGCCAACGCCGCCGGCAATCTGGCGAAAAGGGCAGACCGCCTGGACCCCTTGAAACTGGAAGCGGCCGAGGGTTTTTCGATCAGGGCCTACGAGATCGAAACCGGCAAATTCTATCGCTGGCGCATCGAAAGCGACGGACGCGAGGAATACAAACTGCTGGCGCCGGAGTTGATGCGCAACAGCTGGATCGATCAGATCGTCATCGAGGACAAGGAGGTGAAACCTTTCGGCGGCATCTACGCCCTGGAATTCGACGACGAGGGAACCATCGACGTCTTCTTCATCGTCATGCGGCCGGGGCGCTACCCCTTTTATGTCGAGGCCCTCAGGACGCAAGGCTTCGAAGGCCACTTCTTGGTCAAGTGATAGGATTATTTGTCAGGGCAAGCGGCAATCGCTTTGCGGCCGATCCACGCCCAGGCTGTCCAAGGTGTTGTGTTGATGGAGGAAACCTTCCAGCGGCGCATGGCCGACGACTGCATTGTGGGTGTGCAGCAGGATCGCCTGGCGCAACTGGTTGTTCCAGGGCCGAAAGGATCCCGGAAAGCCCTTGTAGCTGTCGAACGTGAGGCCGTCGCCGCGCAGGAAATCGCGTAGAACGCCAATGTCGGCCGTCTTGCTCCTGACCAGGCCTTCCACCACCAATCGCACCGCCGCCCAGGCGGCCCAGTCCTCGGCCGACATGCGCCGCTTGGCCAGCCGATCGAAGTGCTGATTCAGCTGCGGCGCGCCATGGCGCTCCCAGGTCCAGTGCCAGGCGGACGCGACGAGCCCTTCGCTGCCGATGACCGGGCGGGGATCCTGGGTTTGATAGGGCAGATAGCGGCCCACCTCGCCCAGGGTATCGGCCAGAAAGACCACATCGTAGTCAACACCACTTGTTAGAATCGCGAGATTGTTCTGGCCGCGCTGCCGCGGATCGTTGCTGAGCAGGAAATCGCGCCGGTCCGTGATCTTCAGGCCAAATTTCGCGGCGGCCTCGAGGAAAGCCTCCGCCTCGACACTGTCGGCGGGCTCTGGACCCACAAGCACCAGGATCTCGCGCCAATCCCGCGCCACCAGAAACTGGGCGAGCGCATCCATGAGCATCGCCCGGCTCGGCAGACTATGAAAAAGCACGGGTGAGCAATCGGCGCCGCGCAACCCATCGTCGCGGTGGCGAAAATTAAAAAACAGCACCGGCCGTTGCGCAAAGGCGCGCGACAGTTCGGCAAGCTCCGCCAGCGGCAGATCCAGGAGAAAGACACCGACACCAGCTGACACGAAGGCCTCGATCCGAGCGGCGGCGTCGTCCCCGGGCGCCAGACTTTCCTCGCGCAGCCCGAACTGCAAACCGAGGGCGCGTCCCAACACCTTGCTTTCCTTGATGGCGACCCGGGCGCCGTCGATCGGCCGCTGGCGATCGCGCAGGCGCAAACCCGTATAGGCCCGGGTCTGTGCGTAAGAGGGATCGCCATCGCGGTACAGATAGACGAAGTCGAAGGATGCCCGCTCGGCTGCCCGAGCCACAGTCGATAGCAGGAAAAACAGCAGCAGCGGGAGCGCTGCCCTAATGGTCATCGATCAAAATTCCGTAGGGGACCAAGCCCGCCGGGATCGACTTGAGCACCCGGCCACTCGCCGTGTCGACAATCGAGATGTCGTCGGACAGACCGTTGGCGACG
>JAJFGM010000571.1 GCA_021776145.1 Kiloniellaceae bacterium
TTCGTCGCGTAGCGCCATCAGGCCGGGCATTTCGCCTTCGGCGATCTCGATTTCCTTGCGGCCCCATTCGGCCAGCGAGATGTCCTTGACTTTGTAATCGGTGAACTCACCCATGGTCGGTGTTCCTTGTTTCCGAGTGGCGCGGCACGGGCTTGACGGCATCGCCGAACGGCCCGAAAGCGGTCTAGATTTGTTGGCGTGGACGCCTCGTCGCGATCTCGCTATGCAGCGGGCGATCCTGGCGGTCCGAATCGGGGTCGCAGCGAGGGTGATTTATCAGGAGACCGCCCGGCCGGCAAGCGTCGAGCACTCGCGGTGGGCCCGACCGCGCTGGACCTCAGCGGCGTCAGCCCAAGGTTTCGTTGAAGTCGTCCAGCAGTGTCGCTATGCGCCCGGCGTCGGCCTGATCCATGATGATATGCGCGCGCTGTGTCGCGGCCTGCATGTCGAGACTCAGGATTCGCGATTTGACGCGCAACAGGGCACTGCTGGTCATCGACAGGTCGCGGACGCCGAGGCCGAGCAGCAGTGCGGTATAGCGTGGATCCCCGGCGATCTCACCGCAGACCGAAACCGGGATACGGGCGCGCAGCGCCGCCTCGACCGAAAACTGGATTAAACGCAGCACGGCCGGGTGCAAGGGGTTGAATAGGTGCGCGACCTGCTCTTCGCCGCGATCGATGGCCAGGGTGTACATGGTCAAGTCGTTGGTGCCGATGGCAAAGAAGTCTGCGGCTTTGGCCAGCGCATCTGCGGCCAGGGCGGCGCCGGGAACTTCTATCATGACGCCAAGCGGAGGCAGGGGGTCGGCGATCTTGGTGCCGCGCCGTTGCAGGTCCTGTGCGACTTTCAGGAGCGCTTTTCTGACCTCTTTTACCTCCCAGGGTGTCGAGATCATTGGCAATAGGATGCGCACGGGTCCATGGGCGCTGGCCCGCAGAATGGCACTGAGTTGCGTGTCGAGCAGCTCGCGTTCCTTCAGCGACAGCCGGATGGCACGCAAACCGAGCGCCGGATTGACGCTCTCGGGCAGCCGCTCGCCGAGCGAAGTCGCAAGTTTTTCGCCGCCGACATCGAGCGTGCGAATGGTCACCGGCAGTCCCTTGAGGCCGGTCAGGATTTCCACCAGGGCATTGTACTGCTCGTCCTCGTCGGGCAGGTCCTGACGGTTCATGTACAAAAACTCGGTGCGCAAGAGGCCAATACCCTGAGCGCCGGCGGCGCTGGCCTGGGCGATCTCGCGCGGCAGTTCCAGGTTGGCCTGCAGGACGACTTCCTCGCCGTCGCGGGTGATCGGCGCGACATCGCGCAGACGCGCCAGGGAGCGAATCTCGCGGGCCATCTCTTTGACCCGGCGTTGATAGGTTGCAAGACGACGCTCTGTCGGATTGACGAAGACCCGGCCGTTCGAGCCGTCGACGATGACCGTATCACCGCTTTGAATGTCGCCGATCAGATCGGCGATGCCGAGCACGGCCGGCAGGCCGAGCGAACGCGCCATGATTGCCGTGTGGCCTTCGGCGCCCCCGAGCACGGTGGCGAATCCGCCAATGATCTGCGGATCCATCAAGGCGGTGTCGGCCGGTGAGATATCCTCGGCCAGGATGATGCTGTTGCGCGGCAATTGACTGAAACTGGCCAACTCGTCGGCCGACAGGCAGCGCACGATCCGCCGGCCGACCTCGCGGACTTCCTGCACGCGGGTGCGCAGGTAGGGGTCCTCCATTGCCGCGAAGTCTTGGGCGATGGTGGCGATTTCCGCCATGACCGCGGCTTCGGCATTGCGCCGGTCATCGCCGATCCGCGTGGCGATGCCGCCGATCAGGCGCGACGAATTCAGCATCTGCAAATGGGCGTCAAGCAGGTATCCGAGTTCTTCGGCGGCGGAGCCGTGGAACGACAGGGCCTTTCCCTTCAACTTGCCGACCTGTCGCACGGCCCGCGAAACGGCGTCGCGGAAGCGGGCGAGTTCGGCTTTGACCCGCGAGGCGGCGATCTGATACTCCGGTACGGTGATCTCGCCGCTTTCGCGCAGGTGGGCAGGACCGATGGCAATGCCCGGCGAGACACCGAGGCCTTCGAAACCGCGTTCGCCGCCCTTGCCGCGACCCTTGCTCTCAGTCTTCTTGGAACTTGTCATTTACCAGCTTTACAAGTGCCGCCATGACCGAATGGGCTTCGCGTCCGCGCGCCCGCACTTCCAACTCGCAGCCGCGGCTGGCCGCCAGCATCATCAAGCCCATGATCGACGCGCCAGAGACTTCGGTGTCGTTCTTGCGGACCACAACCTCGGCTTTGAAGGCATTGGCGGTCTTGACGAACTTGGCGGCGGCGCGGGCATGCAGTCCTTTCAGATTGGCGATGGTCACGCGTTCCACTGCGGACCAGGAGCCGTCGGCGGCTGGCCGTCCACTCATGGTTTCTCGGACGCCAGCAACTGCGAGGCAACGTTGATGTACTTGCGTCCGGCTTCCTGCGCCTGGGTGACCGCATCTGCCAATGGCGTGTTCTCGCGCAGACTGGTCAATTTGATCAGCATCGGCAAGTTGATGCCGGCTATGACCTCGACCGGGCCTTTGTCGAGCACCGAGATGGCGAGGTTCGAGGGTGTGCCGCCGAACATGTCGGTGAGTAGCACCACGCCGTCGCCCTCATCGACCTTGGAGACGCTGTTGATGATCTCCAGCCGGCGCTTTTCCATATCGTCGTCTGGGCCGATACAAACCGAACGAATGTTTTTTTGCGGGCCGACCACATGTTCCAAAGCCCCGACAAATTCTTTTGCCAGTTGGCCATGGGTGACCAGTACCATTCCGATCATGTCCCCTAACCTCCAAGATCGCCCGAGGCCCAATTGTTACAGGGCCAAATTGCTACAGGGCCCAATTGCCACAGGGCCAGGTATTGCCGACTTGTCCCGCCGGTATTTCCGTTTAGTCGATTCTTGCTACGTCTGTTTTTGCTTCGTCAGTTCTCGCGCGGGGGCGCACCGCAGCGTTTTCTAACGCGAAATTACTGGCCAAGCACCCGATGATTCTCAAGCCGCGTCGGCTCCAGGCCGATGTCGCGGTGGCTTACGGTGACTCGACGGCCCTGCTGACGCAACCATTCAGCAAGCATTTCCGCCATTGCGACCGATCGATGACGCCCGCCGGTACAGCCGATCGATATGGTCAGGTAGCTCTTGCCCTCGCTTTCGTAGCGCGGCAGCAGGGGTTCCAAAAACGCTGTCCAGCGTTCGAAGAATTCCTCGAAACCGGCATCCTTTTTAATGTGGTCGACAACCGCTCCGTCGAGGCCGCTGAGGGCGCGCAAGTGCTCCGCGTAATGCGGATTCGAAAGAAACCGC
>JAJFGM010000572.1 GCA_021776145.1 Kiloniellaceae bacterium
CGAGCGTGCGCGGCGAGACGCCGACGAAGCAGACGAGCTTGCCCAGGTTCGCGCCATGATGGCGCGCCTCGGCAGCACCCCCAGTCTCGGGCGGTTCCTGTCCTATGCCGCTCGATTCCTGCAAACCATGACAGGCTTCGATCGCGTCATGGTCTACAGGTTTCTGGAGGACGGCAGTGGCGAGGTGGCCACCGAGGTCAAGGCACACGACTTGGAGCCGTTTCTCAACCTTCGCTATCCGGCGTCGGACATTCCGCAGCAGGCGAGAACGCTCTATCTGAAAAATCCGATCCGCATCATCGCTGACATCGAAGATCCGGGCCAAACCATCCTTCCCGAGCAGGATTCTAGTGGCCGGCCGCTGGATCTCTCGCTCAGCGCGCTGCGCAGCGTGTCGCCCGTTCATCTGCAATACCTCGCCAACATGGGTGTCGCGGCGTCGATGTCGATTTCGATCATCGTCGACGGCCGGCTTTGGGGCCTTTTTGCCTTTCATCATCGCTCCTCCCTTATCCTCGATCAGACAAAACGTTCGGCTGCCGACCTATTCGGCCAGATGTTTTCCTGGTTACTGACCAGCAGGCTCTCTGCCGAGGAGGCCGCCAATGACGAGAAGGTCCATGAACTGACAGATGCCTTTCGGCGCGTCGTTTCCGTCTCCGGTCCTTTGAGCGACGAACTGATGCCCGTACTGGAGGATTTTTGCGATCTGCTTCAGGCCAACGGAGTGGCTTTGGTGCATGAGGGCGTGGTATCCCGCTTCGGCGCGACGCCGGATGGAGAAGAGATATTGGGGGTCGTCGGTTTCCTGAACAGCGCCTGCAACAACACTGTTTTTGCGACGCACCAACTCGGCGCGACCATGGAAGGGACAAGCGACTTCCTCGACAGCGCCGCCGGTCTGCTCGCGATTCCCATTTCCAGATCGCCGCGCGACTACATCATATTTTTTCGAAGAGAGGTCGTGCGCGCGGTACAGTGGGCCGGCGATCCGACAAAGGCGGTTTCCGTCGCCACCGGCGGATCGCGGCTCACGCCGCGAAAGAGCTTCGAGAATTGGCGTGAAATCGTGAAGGGACAAAGCGAAACCTGGTCGCCAGCCAATCTGCGCGTTGCGAGGCAGCTTCGATTAACGCTGCTCGAGGTCGTTTTGCGGTTTGTCGATGTTGCCGCGCGGGAACGAAAGGCGGCGCAAGAACGCCAAGAGCTGCTGATTGCGGAGTTGAACCACCGGGTGCGGAATATTCTTGGGCTGGTGAAGTCGATCATCTCGCAGACACAATCGATCGACTATAGTACCGCCCAGTATGTCGACGTATTGGACAGGCGCATTCAGGCGCTGGCCCGCGCCCACGATCAGCTGACGCAAAAGCACTGGAATCCGGCCTCCTTCGCTGAGCTGCTGCGGACGGAGGCGCGCAGCTATCTATTTGATAAGCGCAAAGAACGTGTTGTTTTCGACGGCGCCGATGCACTCTTGCAACCGACCGCCTTCTCGACGCTGGCGCTGGTCATCCACGAGTTGATGACCAATTCGGTCAAATACGGCGCGCTGTCCAGCGATGAGGGGCGGGTCGAAGTGACGGCATCACAGGCTCCTTCCGGCGACTTCAGGATCGACTGGCGCGAGATCGGCGGGCCGCCTGTACAGGTCCCGACCCGGCGCAGTTTCGGATCAGCCATCATCGAGCGATCCATTCCGTTTGAACTGCAGGGGGAGGCGCAGCTGGACTTCCATCTCTCCGGCCTGCGCGCCAACTTTGTGATCCCCGCAAAATTCACGGCTAAACCCACCGGCGGGGCTGAAAAGCGGTCGGCGCATGACGCAAAAGAGCGCAAATCCCGGGTTCTCGACCCGCCGTCACGGGTTCTCGTGGTGGAAGACAACCTGTTCATCGCACTGGAAACCGAGCAGTTATTGCGGGAGATCGGCGTCGAGATCGTCGAGACCGTCTCGACTCTGGCGCAGAGCGAATCGCATTTGCGCGAGCAAAGCTTCGATTTCGTGCTTTTGGACATCAATTTGGGAGGGCAAACGACATTTGCTTTGGCGGAAACCTTGAATAGCGGCGGCATTCGATTTGGCTTCGCCAGCGGCTACAGCGAATTATCGAACTACCCCACTCAGCTTAAATTCGCACCGCGCATCACCAAACCCTACGACAAGACGGCGATTATCGAGCTGCTGCTCGCCGCAGGCTTCCGTAAGCCTTAAGGCGGCATTGCACCAGCAGAACGGCAATGGCGCGCAGCCCGTCCAGTTCGGCGATCGCCCCTGGCGTGCGCGAGACGCTGCAATAGGAAGCGGGGCGGTTCGTCGGAAAATGGATCGTTGTTCGGCGTACAAAGGCAAAAAAAGCGGGCAGGCTTGTGTGCTTGGCCGCGCGTTGCCTGCACAAGGGTTCGATGAAAGGCCTAAGTCCATGGACGCGATCCGGATCAATCCCGCCGATGTCTGGTCGGATGACGACTTTCCCTTCAGTCAAGCCGTTGTCGAGCCGGACGGCCGACGCGTGCATCTCACGGGCCAGGTCGCCTGGGATGCCGAGGGCGTGGTTGTCGGCGCGGGCGACGCCGGGATACAGACCGAATACGCCATCGACAACATCCGCAAGATCCTCGCGGTGCTGGGCGGTGCCCTCGGGGATATCGTCTCCCTGACCATGTACTACGTTCGGGATGAAGACCTGCCGGCCATCCAGCGGGTCCGGACGCGGCGCTTCCAAAAGGCCACAGGCCCCACTGCCACCGGGCTCAAGGTCGCCGGGCTCGTCGATAGCGCGCTGCTCGTGGAACTGACGGTCACGGCGGTGATCCCCTTCGACCGATTTCGGGTTCCGGAGGTTCCGGCCTGACGGGCGGCCCAAGCCAAACTTCCGGCAAGCCGACGGCTTCAGGCCGCAATGTGATGCTTGACTCTCGTTTGGAAATGAAAATGATATCAGTGTCATTTATCATCGAGGCTTTGCATGGAAACTTGCGCGCGGCCGTCGTGCTACGGCCGGTCCGGGGCCCCAGAGGTTTACGATTTCGGACAGGCCCTGCTCGACGAGAGCCGCAACCCGCGCAAGCGCGACCGCACGCGGGCGCTGATCCAGAATGTCGGTTGCCGGCTGCTCGACGGGACCTCCCTGGCTTCGCTGACGGTGTCGCAGATTTGCCGCGAGGCCGGCATCGCGCACGGCTCCTTCTACAACTATTTCCCTGACCGCCAAGCCTTTGTCGCCGACCTGTTGCTGCGTTTCGTCGATTACCTTCAAGATGTGATGCGCCGGGCTTCACGGGCTGCCGATAGCGAACCGGTGCGTGCGACAACCGCCGCCTACTTTCATCTGTTCGAGCAAAATCCGGGCCTGATGAAGTGCCTGGTCAACCATCTCGAAGATTTTCCCAGCTGCAGAGAGGCCTTTCAGAAACTCAACCGCGAATGGACGGCGCAGGTCGTCGCGGCGACACAGCGCAACCGCTCTGTTTCAGGTAGCGCCGCTGCGTTGCCGCGCGACGAACTTCTGCGCCGCGCCTATGCGCTCGGCGGCATGGTCGATCAGTACCTGACGGCCCTGGTACTGAACCAAGACCCGACTCTGGCGTCGGTCTCGCGCGACAGGGACGCGGTGATCGATACCCTGACGCTGATCTGGACGCGAGGCCTCTCCAAATGATGGGCCTGGCAAAATGACGTTGCGGCGCGACGCCGAGACCCTGCCGGCGAGCGACCTGCTGGCGCATCAGCAGGCGGCCTGGCGGCGCCAGGCCGCCTACGTCGCCGAAAGGTCGGCTTTCTATCGCGCCCAGTGGAATGGCACGGCGCCGCCGCCGGACCTGCGCGACCTGGCCGAGCTGCCGCTGTCATCGAAGGCGCAGTTGCGAATTTCGCAGGCGGCGCACCCGCCCTTCGGCGACTACCTGGCGTCGGACCGCCGGCAGGTCACGCGCCTGCATCGCACCTCCGGCACCACCGGCCAGGCGATGAATCTGGCGCTTTCGGCGCGCGACTGCGAATTCACCGAAAGAGTCGGCGGCCGCAGTCAAGGCGCCGCCGGGCTGACCGCCGAACACACCGTCGTGCACTGCCTGAACTATCAGATGTGGATGGGCGGCGTGACCGACCACCTGACACTGGAGCGCACCGGCGCCACCGTCGTGCCGTTCGGTGTCGGCGGCAGCGAGTTGCTGATCCGCACCATCCGGGAAACCGGGATCGATGCGATTTCCTGTACGCCGTCGTACCCAGCGGTTCTGGAACAGGTCCTGGCGGAACGGTTCCCCGCCTTGCGGCCACGCGACCTGGGGCTGAAGCTCGGTCTCTTCGGCGGCGAGGCCGGCCTCGACGATCCGGCGCTGCGGCAGCGCATCCGCGATACCTGGGGAATGGAGCCGCGCAACGCCAACTACGGCGTATCGGACGTCTTTTCCAATTTCGCGGCACAATGCGGCGACGACACGCGGCTGCATTTTCTCGCCGGCGATGTGCTCTATCCCGAACTCATCGACAGCGCCAGCGAAGCCCCACTGCCGCTTCACGCCGGCCAGGAAGGGGAATTGGTGCTCACCCATCTGGCCCGCGACTGCCAGCCCCTGGTGCGTTTCCGCAGCGGCGACATCATTGCCGTCGACGCGACGGAGCCTTGCTGTTGTGGCCGCACGGGCATGCGCTTTCGCGTCGTCGGACGCAGCGACGACATGGTTGTCGTGCGCGGCCTCAATATCTTCCCGACCATGGTGGCGGCGGTGATCGGCGGCTTTGCCGAGCTTTCCGGCGACTACAGGATCGTCCTCGAACAGGCTCCGCCCTACGATGTGCTGCCGGTGCAGGTGGAATTGGCGCGCGGGCATGAGGCGCCGGCCGGACTTGCCGCGGGAGTCGAAGCGGCAATCAAATCGGCGCTCGGTGCCACCGCCCGGGTGACGGTCCTGCTGGAAGCCAGCTTCCCGGTTACCGAGGGCAAGACTCGGCGTGTTGTCAGGAGCAGCGAATGAGCGATTTTCGCTACCAAACGGTCGTGAGCCGTAACGATGACCATGGGGTGCGCACGATCACGCTGAACCGGCCCGAACGCCTCAACGCCATGAACCGGCAGTTGATCGACGACGTCGCCGGCGCTTTCGATGACGCCAACAACGATCCGGCGACCCGCGCCATCCTCTTCACCGGTGCCGGCCGGGCCTTTTGCGCCGGTGACGACCGTCATGAGCATGTGCATCCCGATACCGAGGCCGAGGCGCGCGACCTGGTGGACGCTATTCAGCGCGCCACCCGGGCCATGGTCTTTGGCGCCAAGCCGGTCGTCGGGGCGATCAACGGCTGGGCCGTCGGTGGCGGTTTCGAGTGGGCCATTAACTGCGATTTTCCGATCTGGGGCGAAAGCGCCAAGGGTTTCTTCCCGGAAGTCTCCCTCAATCTCTTTGTCACCGGCGCGGTGACCTCGTTGCTGCCGGCCCTGGTCGGTCTCGCCAAGGCGCGCGAGATGCTGTTCCTGGGCGAGCGCTACACAGCCGCCGAACTGGCCGAATTCGGCGTGGCCTGGCGCGTCGTCGCCGTCGCGCGG
>JAJFGM010000573.1 GCA_021776145.1 Kiloniellaceae bacterium
CACAGCGCGAGCAATGGGCGGACTTGCAAGAGCGCGTGATCATCGGTGAGCCGATTGTGACGCCCCGTATCGAGGCGGCCCCTGTCCGGCTGCCTCTGCCGCCGGCACCCGATGGCGGTTCGATCTTCAAGACCCAGAAGACTGGCGGTGCGCGAAGCGCGTTCGCGACCTGATTTGCGGAGCAGGGGCAATGGGCAGCAGCCATGCAAGTGACCTTGAGCAAAACGGGTTCGCCATCGTTCGCGGGTTCCTGCCAGCCGACGAGATAGCGGATATTCGCAGAGCCGTTGACCAGATGTATGAGGAAGGCATGACCCATCACGCCTCCTATCATCACAAAAACCTGTGTTTCGAGCTTCTCAACGACCCAGTCCTGAAGCGCAAAATCGTTGTCCAGGCCTACTGGTTTTCCTGGATCAACAAGACATTGGAAGAGCAACGGCGTCACCCCAGATATCTTGAGGTGCTGGAGCCCCTGCTCGGCAGGAACATAAAGCAGATCGTCAATCAAATTCACTGGAAGCCGCCCGGGGCGCAGTACTCGGACTATCGCTTCCATCAGGATTTGCGGTTCCGTGAAAAGCCCGACGATTTCACAAATATCACAACGCACAACTTCACCACGGCCTTGGCCATCGACCCGCAAACGGCGGAGAACGGCGCCCTGCAGTTCTTCCCCGGAAGTCACAAACTGGGCTACCTGGGCCTATCCGACGGCGGCACCATCATGAACGGTGGCGATGAAAGAAAAAAAGGTCCGACCAAGGCGGAAGAACTGGCTGCAGCAAAGCTCGATCCGAAGGATGTTTTTTTGGCGGAAATGGAACCGGGCGACCTGGCCCTATGGGGTCTCTTGACCGTTCATGGATCCAGGGGGAATCGGTCAAAGACCATGGATCGTCGGATCATTCTGAACAGCTATGTGCGGGCCGAAGACTCGCCCGTCCGCGGCGAATGGGTTTTCAAGGATGGGATTTCGACCCCCTTGGGTCCGGAACCGCATCTGTGCAAGTACGAAGACCTTTATACCAATCCCGGACCCTACTACGTCGAGGGCGACTGGGTTGCAAATCAATAAGCAGCCATGCCGTGGACAACAGCCTTATAGACGATCTTGAGAGAAACGGATTTGCCATCATTCGCGGCTTCATGCCAGCCGAAGAGATGGCGGAAATCAGCGCGGCCGTGGACCGGATGTATGACGAGGGGATGACCCATCACGCCTCCTACCATCACAAGAATCTGTGTTTCGAGCTTTTGAAGGATCCTGTCCTGAAGCGCAAGATCGTTGTCCAGGCCTACTGGTTTTCCTGGATCGACAAGACGTTGGAAGAGCAAAGGCGCCATCCCAGGTATCTCGAAGTTCTCGAGCCATTGCTGGGCAGGAACATAAAACAGATCTCCAACCAAATTCACTGGAAGCCGCCGGGCGCCAAGTACTCCGACTACCGCTTCCATCAGGATTTGCGGTTCCGCGAAAAGCCGGAAGATTTCAACAACATCACGCGCCACAGCTACACCACGGCCCTGGCCATCGATCCGCAAACGGCGGAGAACGGTGCCCTGCAGTTCTTCCCCGGAAGTCACAAGCTGGGCTACCTGGGCCTCTCCGACGGCGGCACCATCATGAACGGCGGTGACGAAAGGACCAAGGGCCCGACCAAGGCGGAAGAACTGGCAGCCGTCAAACTCGATCCGAAGGATACCGTTTTGGCGGAAATGGAACCGGGCGACCTGGCACTATGGGGTCTCTTGACCGTTCATGGATCCAAGGGAAATCGGTCCAAGACCATCGACCGTCGGGTCATACTGAACAGCTATGTTCGGGCCGAGGATTCACCCCTTCGCGGCGAATGGGCCTTCAAGGATGGGATTTCGACCCCCTTGGGCCCGGAGCCGCATCTGTGCAAGTACGAAGACCTCTATACTAAGCCCGGCCCCTACTACGTCGAGGGCGATTGGGTCGCCGAACAGTAGGGCCGGCGACGAAATCCATGGCGACAGGGCCATGAACGCACCTACGGCCGCGAATTCGGACGGGCGCCGCGCTCGAGCAGAAACGCCGCCGTCATCAAATCGAGGTGCGCGCCGCCGGCGTTCTTGAACAGCGTTATCGCATCTGCATCGCGGCGGCCGGACGTCTTGCCGCTGGCCAAATCGAAGAGATCGCCGCGGATGTCTTCGCGAGAGATGGCGCCGGACGCGATTGGCCCGGCGATGTCGCCGCAGTCCGCGACAGTGAACCAGCGCGAATCGACGTAAACGTCGGCGCGGGCGGCGGCGGCGTCGTCGGCCTCGCGCATCTCGGGCGTGAAGCCGCCGACCAGGTCGAGGTGGGTTCCCGGCTTGAGCCAGGCGCCCTCTATAAGCGGCTCGTTGGTCATGGTGGCGCAGGAGATGACATCGGCCTGGCGGACAGCGCCTTCAAGGTCGCCGGTTGCGGCCACGTCGCGGCGTAGATCCGCCAGTTGTGCCGAGAGTGCCTCGGCGCCCGCGGCGCTGCGATTCCAGATGCGGATCCGTTCGATCGAGGGCCGCACCGTAAGATGAGCGCGGATCAAATGCGGCGCCATGACGCCGGCACCGACCATAAGCAAGGTCGCCGGTCGTTCCGGCGCCAGGTAACGGGCGCCAAGGGCGGAGTCGGCGGCGGTCTTCCAGGGAGTCATGGCGGTGCCGTCGATCAGCGCGCGCGGCTGCCCGGTCCGGCCGTCGAAGAGCAGATAGAGCGCGTGCACCGATGCCAACCCGGCGCCCCGTTCTCTGTTGCCGGGAAAGACGGTGACCACCTTGATCCCGAGATCCTCGCCGCGCCTCCAGGCCGGCCAAATGAGAAAGTGACTTGCGTTTCCCTGGGCGTCCGGCTGCTCGAATAGCGTTCGCCCGGCTTCGTCGATTCCGTCGCGATGGCCGGCATCGAGAGCATCGATCAATCCCGGGTAGTCGAGCAGGCGGTCGACCTCGTCGGCCTCGATATGGCGAATGGACTTGAGGCTCAATTGCGCCTCACCCGCGCCGCCGCGCTCATAGACCGATGTCGCCCGGGGGCTGGGAAAAGAGCTTCGTCAAGCCCGGCCAGGTGGCGAAAACATGGCGGATAACGTCGTTGGCCTCCAGGTTCAGACGCCCGGCCCGCCAAAGTACGACGCCATCGACATCGACCTGGGGATCGATCAGGGTCCAACTGATTTCGCCGGGCGGGAAAGCGCCGCAGGTATGGAAATGCAGCAGGCGTGGATTGGTGAAGGCGGTGTTGCCCCAGCGGTCGGGGTTGTCGTCGGCCCGACCGGGATAGCTGCAGGCCGGATGCATGCCGGAGTGCCAGGAGTGCACGAACAGCGGCTCGATCGCAAAGAGATCGGACACGGCCTTGTAGTGCGTTTCGATGGTGGCGACGCTCTCGGCCGGGCCCTCGAAGGCGGTAATCCGGTTGCCTTCGACCATGGCAAAGACGACACCGCCGAAGGCCGCGGAATCCGGCGAATAGCTGCGCGATCCCGTCGACACCAGATAGCGTGAGAGCGCCACGCGACCACTGAAGCCGGCACAGGAGATGGGCTTGTAGACGCCCATCGGGAAGCGCTTGATGCTGACGTCTTCCGGCCCCGATGGATCGACAAGCGCCCGCCCGGAAAGGTCGGTGCCGAGCGGACAGGTGATGCGGATCTGCGCCGCATTGTCGTAGACGTAGTTCAGCGCCGCCTTGAGGTCGAGAAAGGCCCTATGGTCGAAGCGCCCGTACATCGAAGCCAACCCGGCTGCCTCTCTTACATAGGACATGACCGGTGCTTTTTCGGTGAGCTGTTGGCGAAAGCGGCTTTGATCGCCGATGCGCGCGAAGAAGACCGTTTGGTCATGGTCCGCCATTGCCGCGGCGATCGATGGGGGCAGTTCGAGGTCGGCGCGTGGTTCGGCCACCTGCATCAAGGTCGTCCGCAGGCCGAGCCGCTCGGCGGCCATGGCAAGGGCGCGCGGCAGGGCTCCGTCATACCAGCCCAGCGCCGCATCCTCGTGCAAGACAAGAAGGCTCTCGTCGGCCTGCATTTCGGCGCAATTGACGAGCAGATTGCGGGCGCCTTCAAAGAGGTCGCGATCCATGCCAAGTGTAACCGCCGTCTCACTCTCAAGCTTCAAGTCACGTCCTTCTCGCGTCAATGTGCCTTGGCCTGTACCGACAGGTAACGCAGGCGCGGGGAGAGGACCTCCTTGATGCCGTAACGCAGTTCCGCGTCCAGACTCAGCGAGTCCCCCGGTTCGAGGTGGATTTCCTGATTGCCGTAACTGTAAATCGCTTCGCCTTCGAGGACATAGACAAAGAGGCAGCCATGCCCGTTGTAGAGCGGTGGCGCAGCGTCGTCATTGCGGTCGAGGGTAATGAGCAGGGCTTCGAATTCCAACCCGGAACGACGCTTGAAACCAAGAGCGGTAAAGTCATGCGAGTGTTTGCCGGCAAAGCGGGTCGAGACCAGACCGCGTCCGTGTTTGACATGGGTGATATCGGCGGTTGCGGTGCCGGTCTCGCGCAGCAGCGCGACGATGGGGACCTCGAGTGCTCCGGCAAGGGCCTCCAAGGTCGACAAGGAGGGCGAAACCTGGCCGCTTTCGATGCGCGAAATCATCGCGGCCGAAACGCCGGACGCCGTCGCCAGATCCCTGGCTGTCTTGCTGCTCTGCTCGCGCAGATCGCGCAACGCCTTGCCGACCGCCTCGTCGATGCCGACGGCCTTGTAGGGTTTCTTGTTGACCGCGGTGTCGGTCATTTTCGTACTCGTCGCACTGGTCAGGATGTCGCGTGTTTGCGATAGGAAAAGGCCTTTTCGAATCGCCAGGTCAAGTAGTCGCCGCAGGAGATGGGCGGCTGCGGCGCGCGGCAGTCCGGGCCGAGAATATCGCGGGCATCGATCATGGTCCGCGGTTCGGGGTCGTAGGCCAGAACCAGCGACAGACGTTCCTTTTCCGATCTGTTGATGACCCTGTGCGGCGTCGATCGATAGGCGCCATTGGTCCAGCGCGCCAGCAGATCGCCGACATTGACGACGAGGGTATCGGGAATCGGCGGGGCGGGAATCCAAGTGCCGTCCAGCGCCTGCACCTCGAGGCCGCCAACGGAGTCCTGACAGAGCACCGTCAGCACGCCGAAATCGGTGTGCGGGCCGACCCCGAAGCGGCCGGCCGAGGCGGTCGCGTTTTGCGGCGGATAGTAGACGAAAGAGGCG